>JAAWPV010000063.1 GCA_022800215.1 Oscillospiraceae bacterium
CAGGGGCATTCTTTCAAACGGTGGGTCATTGTGGGCCACTGGCCCGTGACCCTCTACCGGGAGGACATTCCCTCTGCCGCGCCCATCGTTGAAAAGGAGCGGCATATCGTCTCCATCGACGGCGGGGCGACGTTGAAGATAGACGGGCAGCTCAACGCCCTCATCCTGCCCGAAAGGCCGGGGGGAGAGTTCTCCTGGGTATCCTATGACGGTTTCCCGGAGGTGACGGCCCTGGACGGCCAGGCCCCCAACCCTGACCCCCTGAACATCCGCTGGGGGAGGAGCCGGGTGGAGGTGCTGGAAGAGGGGCCCGAGCTTTCCCGGTGCCGCCATCTGGAGACAGGCCGGGAGCTGGACGTGCTCACCGAATACCTTCGCCGGGACGAGGCGGGAGTCTGGTGCGAGGACTCCACCGACTACCGCCTGCCCGTGAAGGCGGGGGATACGTTGAGCGTTGTGCGGAAAACCTCGCGGGGCGCCCTCTGCAAGAAGGATGGGGCGACCGGGTGGTATTTCGGAAGATTTGCATGAGATAGACCTCCTGCCAGAGAAAGAGAAACGGAAATGAGGATACCCCAATGAAGAAAACCCGACGTGTATGGGGCCTGCTCTTTGCACTGAGCCTGGTGTTTGCCCTGCTGCCCGTGGGCGGGGCGGCCCGGGCAGCGGACTACATTGCCGCCAACCACACAAAAAACAACAATCAGCCCTACTACATCATGGTAAACCGGGCTCAGAATACGGTGACAATTTACGGTCTGGACGAGGCGGGTTATTACACTGTGCCGGTGAAAGCCATGGTCTGCTCGGTGGGCCGGCAAGGCCACGGCACGCCCCGGGGCACCTTTGCCATCACGGGCACCAAGAAGGAATGGTGCCTGATGCTGGACGGGAGCTACGGCCAGTATTCCAGCCAGTTTTCCGGGTATTACCTGTTCCATTCGGTCTGCTACTCCAAGGCGGACCCAGCCGCCCTTTTGACCGAGGAATACAATATGCTGGGGGAGCCGGCCTCCCTGGGCTGTGTGCGGCTTCAGGTGGCTGACGCCAAGTGGATCTATGATAACTGCGCTGCCGGGACCAAGGTCACCATCTACGACGGGGAGGACCCGGGGCCGCTGGGCAAGCCGGAGACCCTGGTGCCCGAGATCGCCCCGGAGCAGGCCAACGGTTGGGACCCCACCGACCCCCGGGCGGAAAACCCCTGGGGCCTGGTGGCGCAGAGCCTGAGTCTGGACGAGACGGACATCACGCTGGAAGCGGGGATGCGCCGGCGGCTCTGGCCTGCGGTCAGCCCGGAGACGGCCATCTACCCCGGGGAGATCACCTGGACGGTGGATGACCCCGCCGTGGTAAGCGTGGACCCGGTGGGCCGGGTCACGGGACTCAGCGCCGGGACGGCGGTGGTCACTGCCCGGTGCGGGGAAAGGACGGCCCAATGCACCGTCACCGTGGAAGGAGAGCTGCTCCGTTTTGAGGATGTGGCGCCGGGGAGCTGGTATTACAGCGATGTGCGCTATGCTTATGAGCACGGGATATTTTCGGGGACGGGAGCGGCCAGCTTTGCCCCGGAGGAGACCATGACCCGGGCCAGCATGGCCCAGATCCTTTACAACATGGCGGGAAGGCCCCAGACCGGAGCCGTTGGCGGCGGCTGGGCGGACAGCATCCTGAACTGGGCGGGGCAAATGGGGCTTCTGGACGGGGCCGGTATGGGAGACGGCCCCCTTACCCGGCAGGCGTTTGTCATCATGCTCTACCGTTTTCAGACGGGCTATCTGGGCAAGCGGGGGGAAAATTATGCCGACCTCTCCGGGTTTGGGGACCAGGAGAGCCTGGCGGGGATCCCACGGACAGCCATGAGCTGGGCGGTGGGCAATGGCCTTCTTCAGGGGACCAGCGAAAATTTGCTGGCTCCGGACATTCTGGTGCCCCGGGCCCAGGCCGCCACCAT
The DNA here is from genome assembly GCA_022800215.1 of Oscillospiraceae bacterium. GTDB lineage: Bacteria > Bacillota > Clostridia > Oscillospirales > Oscillospiraceae > Vermiculatibacterium. The sequence goes on from JAAWPV010000063.1 coordinate 1,955, forward strand.
TTTGAGGCGGTACCATACCCTCTTCGGCGCGTAACACCAGGAAGGAGACCCTATGAAGGAGCTAAAGTATCTGCAACTGCTTTCGCAGCACTATCCCACGGCCTTGGCGGCTTCGGCTGAGATCATCAATTTGAATGCCATCTGCCGGCTGCCCAAGGGGACGGAGTATTTTTTCAGCGACCTCCACGGGGAGTATGACGCGTTCCGTTATCTGCTTGCCAGCGCCTCGGGCATTATCCGGGACAAGATCGACACCCTCTTTTCCCAGACGGTAGCCCAGCGGGACCGGGAGACCCTGTCCATGCTGATCTATGACCCGGAGGAGACCCTTCCCAGGCTCCGGCAGGAGATGGAGGGAGAAGAGTACGAAAAATGGAGCCGTGTCGCCATCTACCAGTTGGTGGAGGTGTGCAAGGCGGTGTCCTCCAAGTACACCCGCTCCAAGGTGCGGAAAAAGATCCCTGCAAACTTTTCCTACATCATTGACGAGCTTCTTCACGCCGACGGGGACGACAACAAGGAGCGCTACTATGAGGAGATCACCCACTCCATTGTCTCCACCGGCACCTCGGACGCCTTCATCGAGCAATTCTGCGGCCTCATCAAGGAGTGCGCCGTGGATAAGCTCCACATTCTGGGGGATATCTTCGACCGGGGTCCCCACGCCGACCTTATTTTGGAGGAGCTGTGCCGGTTCCACGAGGTGGACGTTCAGTGGGGCAACCACGATATCGCCTGGATGGGAGCTTTTGCGGGGAACCAGGTCTGCGTGGCCAGCGTACTGCGCCGGGCGGTAAGCTACAACAACTTTGATCTTTTGGAGGATGGCTACGGCATTAACCTCCGTTCCCTGTCCATGTTTGCCTCCCAGGTCTATGGGGAGGATCCCTGCGAGCGGTTCCGGCCCCATCAGTTGGATGAGAATATCTACGACCCGGTGGATATGGACCTGGCGGCCAAGATGCACAAGGCCATGGCCATCATCGAGTTCAAGCTGGAGTGTCAGCTCCTGAAGCGGCACCCGGCGTACGGTATGGAGGGGCGGATCCTGCTGCCCTGCATGGACCTGGAGGCGGGCGTTATCCGCATGGGTGGAAAGAGCTACCCCCTGCTGGACCGATTCTTTCCCACCATCGACCCCAAGGATCCCACCGCCCTTACCGATGGCGAGCGGGAGCTCATCGATCAGCTCACCGCCTCCTTCCGCCACAGCACCCTTCTGCGCAAGCACATTCAATTCCTGCTGCGTCAGGGGAGTATGTACAAGATCGTCAACAACAACCTGCTGTACCATGGCTGTATCCCCATGGGGGAGGACGGACAATTCAAGGCGGTGGAGCTGGACGGGAAAGCCCTGTCTGGTAAGGCCTACCTGGATGCCATCGACGCCAAGGTGCGCGCGGTGTTCTACGGCGGGGAGGACCCTGACCGGCAGGACGGCGTGGACTACTTCTGGTATCTGTGGACGGGGCCCAAATCCCCCCTCTTCGGTAAGAGCAAGGGGGCGGCCTTTGAACGGTATTTTATCGCTGAGACCGAGACCCACACTGAGATCTATGACCCTTACTACACCCAGGTGAAGGAGCGAAAGACCTGCGAGAAGATCCTCCGGGAGTTCGGCCTCCGGGATGAGGGGCCCACCCGGCCCCACATTGTCAACGGCCATGTGCCGGTGAAGGAGCGGGAGGGGGAGAGTCCCATCCGGGGAGATGGGCTCCTTTTCGTCATCGACGGTGGTATCTCCAAGGCTTACCAGCGGCAGACCGGTTTCGGGGGTTACACCCTCATCTATAACTCTCACCATTTGGCCCTGGCCCAGCATAGGCCCTACCGGCAGATCAGGGAGGACCCCCGGGGGAGCGCCCCCAAGGTCCGGGTGGTGGAGAATGTGTCCCGGCGGATTTTGGTGGGGGACACGGACACCGGCCGGGAGCTTTTGGAACGGATCGGGAGCCTGCAGGACCTGCTGAAAGCCTACCGGGAGGGGACCATCCAGGAGCAGAGAGGATAAAAAAGAGGAAAAATATTTGGGAAAGTCAAGGGGAAACCCTTGACTTTCCGCTTTTTGGCTGGTATACTATTGGAGCCGCATTGAATGGGGTCCAAGTAAGCGCGGACAGGCTCCCGGGTCTGTCACGCTGCGAACAGGTCAGGACACCTCGGGATATAGCTTCTCCGACTGCGCGCGCCGGTCCTCGGCCCTTTTGGGCCTGTGGTCCGTCCGCTCCGCTCCGGCGCTATCCCCTCGGTTGACCTATTCTCCGCGCTTCTCCTACGATAGCGAGCCCGTAATGAAGGAGTTGAAAACAGTATGCATGCAATCATCGAGACCGGCGGCAAGCAGTACAAGGTGACCGAGGGTGATACCCTCTTCATCGAGAAGCTGCCCAACGAACACGGCGACAAGATCACCTTCGACAAGGTGCTGGCTGTCCTGGACGGGGACAAGGCTACCTTCGGCGCTCCCGTGGTGGAGGGCGCTAAGGTGGACGCTGAGGTGGTCAAGAACGGCAAGGGCAAGAAGGTCATCGTCTACAAGATGAAGCCCAAGAAGAACTACCGCCGCAAGCAGGGCCATCGTCAACCCTACACCAAAGTGACCATCGGCAAGATCAAGGCCTGATGATCCAGGCTACGTTTCAAATGGAGGGGAGCAATATCGTCTCCTTCCAGGTGGAGGGCCACAGCGGCCTGGCAGAGGCAGGGACAGATGTTCTCTGCGCTGCCGTCACCAGCGCCGTCCGCCTCACCGAGTGCGCCGTCAACGACGTGCTGGGGCTGGAGGCCG
>JAAWPV010000008.1 GCA_022800215.1 Oscillospiraceae bacterium
GGCATTTCCATCAGCCCCAGCTATGTGGACTTTGGCTCCTGCTTTGTGGGAGACAAGGTGGACCCCATCACCATCACCATTACCAACAACGGCAGCCACACCGTGGATCTCGACTACCGGGGCGGACTGAAAAGCGACGACAGCGCCATCAGAGTCTCCGGCTACGGCTCCAAGGATCTGGCCCCCGGAGAGTCCAGAGACCTCACGGTGCGCCTCGATACATGGGGTGCGGCCTCCGGCACTGCCCATATGGAAGCCAGATTCCTGCTGGACGGCTACGCCTGGGCCAGCATGGTGGGCGGCGGCTTCGGCGTGGGCAAGTCCGGCACCTCCCTGAACATTTCGGACTTTCTCACCGTGGATTACGAGGTCAAGGATCTGTCCGATGTGAAGAAGGGGGACATCGACTGGGATGTGAGCGCCAAGTCCATCGACTTCGGCACCTCAGATGTTCCATACGGGGGGTACCATAAAAGTCAGGAACAGACTTTCACAGTCACCAACCGGGGCACCTTACCATTTGAGGTGGAGGCGGAGATCGACACCTCTGGGTGCCGGCATGAAGACGGGACATCTATCTTTTATGTCTATGTCAACAGCCCTGTAAAGCCCGGCGAATCCGCCACAGTAAAAGTGTCGGTGGATTCCGGCCACAGAACCCCCGGCACGGTGGAGGGCTGCGTGCTGAAGCTCACCGCCTACTATCCCGACTCCAGGGAGAAGAATACCATCACCGCCGACATCCCCCTGTCCATCAAATATCTCTATGACGGGGGTTATGTGATCGCAAATAGGAGCAACAATAGCTACGGCAGGGTAAAGACCTCCGACGGTATCAGCCGGGATCCTTACAGCGGCAACACCCGGTTTACAGCGAAGGAGGGCGGCAGCGTCACCTTTGTCATGACCCCCTACGATCCCACCGCCTACCATGTCTCCGACATCAAGATCAACGGCAAGAGCGTGGGGACAAGCGGCCTTGTGAACAACACCTACACCATCTCCAACATCCGGGAAAACTATGAGTTCGAGGCCATCTTCGCCCCCGGCGCGGCCCCCATCCCCCAGCAGCCCGCCACAGGGGCCGCTGAGCCTGCCGCCTGGGCCAAGGTTTTTGTGGACCGGGCCATTGCGGAAGAGCTTCTGCCCACCGAGCTGCAAAGCGCCTACGACCAGCCCATCACCCGCCGGGAGTTCTGCCTGCTGGCCGATGCGCTCTACACCAAGGTGAAGGGCAGCGCGGCTCCGGTAGACGCCACCGTCACCTTCACCGACACCACCGACCCCGCCATTCTCCGCATGGCCTCGGCCAAAGTGGTCAATGGTGTGGGAAATGAGTTGTTTGATCCCAACGGCCAGCTGACCCGGGAGCAGGCCGCCACCATGCTTTCCCGACTGGCGGCAGCCCTGGGGAAACCCCTGACGGACAGCACCCCCACCTTTGACGATAACGATTCCGTGGCTGGTTGGGCGAAAACCGCCGTGGGACAAATGCAGCTCAGCCGCATCATGAGCGGCACAGGCAACAACCAGTTCTCCCCCCAACAGTCCTACACCCGGGAGCAGTCCATCGTCACCATCGTGCGGCTCCATAACTTCCTGGAGCAGTAAAATTTATCATAGAATGAGAAAACCCCCATGAAGGAAAAACCGGAGGAGCAGACAGCAGAGAGTAAAACATTGTGAGATGTATTGTTCCGCAAAAGACTGGGAGCCATTGGCTCCCAGTCTTTTTACTCCTCTGTTTCTTCCATTCGCAGCGGCTCTGTCAGATTCAGCCCTGCAAAGGAGGTCAGGCGCAGGCCTTCCACCCGGAAAGTCACACCCATTTCAGGTCCTATCGCCCAAAGGGTCTCGGCGATGGCCCGGAGCCGCCGGGCATCTTCCTCCCCCTCCAGCCACTGGACGCCGAGGTCCACGGTAAAGCAATCCCCGCTCCGCTCCACGGAGAGAAGCGGGGTCCCCTCGGGGCAGACAGGCAGCAGCTCACCGTTTTGCGGGCCTTCCAGAAGAGCCTGGAGGGCAGCCACTTCGGCCCGGTCTCCCGCCGCCAGCCGTACTGTCCGCATCTCCCAGTCAAGGCCCTCTTCCCGGAGGAACCAAAGCGTAAGCTCCACCTCCCCCGCCGGGGGCGCCCCGCTTGTGAGCAGAAAATCAGCCGAGGAATACACCTTGTCCCGGAAGGGGCGGGTACGCCCCTCCACGGTGATACAGACCCGGTCCACACTCTCCAGCTGGCACAGGGTCATTACAATGCAGCCGTCCGCCTGGGAGAGATCCACCTCGGAAAGGCCGCCGTAAAGCTCAGAAAGATCCACCGTCACAAGGCCGTCCTCCAGCCTCCAGCCCCGCAGGACCGTGCCCCGGGGAATGGGCGAGGAAAGGCCCAGGGTTTGCGGCCCTGCCAGCAGCAGAGTTAAAAGGCCGTCCACCTCTCCCCAGCCTTCCGGAAGAAGGGTGGATTCCCAGGTCAGTTCCCCGCTTTCCGTTGAAAGGAAACAAAGGTCATAACGGCTCTTCTCCTCCCCCCGCCGGCAGTCCGACTGCCCGCAGGCAGCGCAGAGGAGCGCCAGGACCAAAAGGCAGGCCAGAATCCGTTTTCTCATTCCGCTGCCTCCTCTCTGGGCAGAGGGAGGGTCACGATAAAGCGGGTGCCCTCCGGCTCCCGGCGCTGGGCCTCCACCTCGCCGCCGTGTCGGCGGGCGGTATCCCGGACGATGGAAAGGCCCAGGCCGGTACCGCCGGCGGCCCGGGACCGGGCCTTGTCCACCCGGTAGAACCGGTCAAACACCTTGTCGATATCCTCCTCCGGGATGCCCACGCCGGTATCCGCCACCGTGATGAGGGCCACAGTCCCCTGGCTGTGAGCCTCCAGGGACACCCGGCCCCCGGGCAGGTTATACTTGATGGCGTTTTCCGCCAGATTGAAGAGGATCTGATAAAGGTCGTCCCTGGTACAAAGAACCTGAAGATCCTCCTCCACAGAGAGGGTCAGCTCCACATCCACCGCCCGGGCCAGAGGCTCTAACATATGCTCTACACGGCCCGCCACCTCGCCAACGTCCACGGGGTGGGGCTCCACCGTTTTGGCAGCGTCCAGCCGGGTGAGGGCCAAAAGATGCTCGGTGATGCGCTGGAGCCGGCCCGCCTCCTCTCCAATATCCCCTACAAACTCCTGGATCGTGTCCGGATCCATGCTGCCGTTCTGAAGGATAGAGTCGGTGAGAAGCCGGATGGAGGCAAGGGGGGTCTTCAGTTCGTGGGAGGCGTCGGAGACAAAACGCCGTCTCACCTCCTCGGTGGTCTGGAGCCGGTCGGTGAGGGCGTTGAACTCCTGTGCCATCTGGCTCATCTCATCCCGGCCCTCCACCTGGACCCGGTGGCTGTACTCTCCCTCCCGAACGATGCGGATAGCCCCCAGGAGCTTGCCCATCCGGCTGGTCAGAGCCTTGGAGAAGATGAGAGACATGGCCATCGCCACCCCTACGATAACAAAAGACACCGTGCGCAGCGTCTGCTGGATCCCCACCAGAAAGCTGCCCTGCTCAGCGTCGTAATCGTCTACGTACACAGCTCCCAGCACCATGCCCCGGTAAGTCACGGGCACCGCCGCGCGGCTGTGGAAGGTGCCCTCCCCGTAGTCGGAACGGAACTCGTCATTGCCCCGGCCCTTCAGGGCGGCGGTGAGCTCAGGGATAAGGGCATAGCGGCCCAGAGCCCCCGAGACCTGGGCCGTGTCGTAGAGTACCACACAGGAGGCATCGGTGACCAGCACCCGGCTGAGGCCGGTGTCGCCCAGAACCTCCATGACCCGGGAGACTCCCTCCTGGTTGAGCCCATCGGGCCCCGCCAGAGCGGAAGCGATGACGGTGGCCTGGCTTTGAAGAGAAGTCTGCTTGGACTTGAAGACCATGTCCTGGGAGACAATAACGGGATAGGTATTCATCAGCAGCAGCACGGCGGCAATGACCGCCAGATAGGTCAGGGCGTACTTTGTCTGAAGGGACCGCCACAAGGGCACTTTTTTCATCTCAAGGACCTTATTCTCCGCCACAGCGGTCACCTCCTTTCCTTCTCTCTATCCGAAATGGCTGCTCACTCGCCGCTTTTCAGGTAGTAGCCAACGCCCCACTTGGTCAAAACATACTCCGGACTGGCCGGGTCCAGCTCCAGCTTCTCCCGGAGCCGGCGGACGTGGACATCCACCGTCCGGTAGTCCCCGGCGTACTCATAGCCCCAGACGATGTTGAGCAGATTCTCCCGGGAGTATACCCGGCCGGGGTTGCGCATGAGAAGCTCCATGAGGTCGAACTCCTTGGCGGTGAGCTCTACCCGCTCCTTCCCCTTCCAGGTGGAACGCTCGTCGGCGTCCAGGGTAATATGACCTGCGGTGAGCCGCCCGCCCCCCGCTTCCTGCTGGGCCATGCCCGCCCGGCGGAGAAGGGCCCGGATGCGGGCCTTCAGTTCCAGGATGTTGAAGGGCTTGGTGATATAGTCATCGGCTCCCGACTCAAACCCCATGAGCTTGTCGGCGTCCTCCCCCTTGGCGGTGAGGAGGATGATGGGCACGTTGGAAAATTCCCGGATGCGCATACAGGCCTGGAGCCCGTCGATCTTGGGCATCATCAGGTCCAGAATGATGAGGTCAAAAGCTCCGTCCCGGGCAAGGTCCACCGCAGCCTGGCCGTCGTAACCCACCTCCACCTGGTAGCCCTCGCTTTCCAGGTTGAACTTGATCCCCTTCACCAGCACCTTCTCGTCGTCTACCACTAAAATTTTCATGGGGTCTCCTCCGTTGTGATTTGGTCGATGATGCCCGCCAAGATTTCCTCTCCGATGCCCTTCACCCGGGTGATATCCTCAGGAAAGCGGAAGGGACCGTTCTGCTCCCGGTCAGCGATGATGCTCTCGGCCCGCTTTTCCCCAATGCCGGGCAGATCCCGAAGGGCTGCGGCATCGGCGGTATTGATGTTGATTTTTCCTTCTGCCGCCGGTACAGGAAGGCTTTCCGCCGGCTCTGCCGTCTCCTCCGGCGGAGCCTGGACAGGCGCCGCAGTCGGTTCGGGCAGTGCGATACCTGCCTGAGCAGGGTTCGGGAGCCGCCGCGTCTCCACCCAGATAGGATCGGAGAGGGCGCTTCCCCGAAGGAACCAGCCGGCGGTGAAGGAGAGGAACAGGGCGGCGACAGCCAAAATGGCAGCTTCCCATCTGGAAAGTTTCATCGTTTTGACCGCTCCTTTTCCGTTGCGTCTTGACCTAACCTCTGTTATAATGTCCACAGAGAGTCCCATAAACAGAGCCCTGTCCCCAGCGACACGATCAGTATAACATATTTTAACATATATTGCAGGAGTTTCCTATGAAAAAATGTCATTCCCTGTCCGCTTTTTTCCTGGCCCTGATCCTTACCGCCGGCCTTTTTTCCCCCGCCGCCCTGGCAGCAGAGGAGGATAGCTTTTCGGTGGCTGCCACCGCCGCCATTCTGGTGGAGGCGGATACAGGAGAGGTCCTCTTTGAGATGGACGCCGATGAACAGCGCTATCCCGCCTCCATCACCAAGGTGATGACAGGCCTGCTCGCCGTAGAGGCCATTGAGCGGGGAGAACTCACCATGGATACCCTCGTCACCCTTGGTGACGACCTTTACACCGGCATCGGCGCCGGTGGCTCCACCCAGGACCTGAAAACAGGAGAGATCCTCACCGTCCGGGACCTATTGAACTGCGCCCTTATCCCCTCAGCCAATGAGGCCTGCAACGCGCTGGCCTCGACAGTTTCCGGCAGCATCCCCGCCTTTGTGGAGCTGATGAACCAGCGGGCTCAGGAGTTGGGGATGACCAACACCCATTTCATGAATACCCATGGCTATCATGACGACAACCATTACACCACCGCCCGGGATATCTCCTATCTTTGTCTGGAAGCCATGGGCCACCCGGAGTTCCGCTCCATCGTCTCCTCAGGTACATACACCGTCCCCCCCACCAATCTCCACGAGGAGCCCCGGGTGCTTCAGGACACCAACGCCCTGGTGTCCGAGTCCAAGACTTCGGGCCTTCGATACCAGTATGCCATCGGCATCAAGACAGGCTCCACCCCCGAGGCGGGCTACTGTCTGGCCTCCGCCGCCGAGAAGAACCACAGGGTCCTCATCGCCGTCCTACTGGGTGGAAAATACTGGTACGCCGACGGGAACTATGTGGAGGACAACTACTTTACGGAGAGCCGCCGGCTTTTGGAGTACGGTTACAATCACTTCTCCCAGAAGACGGTGCTGGACGAAATCGAGCCTATCGGCACCATCAGGGTGAGCCTTTGCAAGGAGCAGGACTACGTTACCGTTCAGCCCGAAAGCAGTCTTTACGCCACCCTCCCCAACGACATAGACCCTGCGCTTTTTGAGCGAAACGTCTCCCTGCCCGACAGCTTGCAGGCCCCCATTGAGAAGGGCCAGGTGCTGGGCACCATCTCCATCTCCTACGAGGGGCGAAACTTTGGCCCGGTGAATTTGGTGGCGGCCACCAGTCTGGAAAAATCTACTCTGCTGGCTGTTCTGGACACCTTGGAGCAAATTTTCAGTTTGATGTGGGTGAAGATCCTTCTGTTGGTCGTGATTCTTATGATCCTCATTCTGGTTCTGCGGCGGATGGTCTTCGGTCCCTCCCGGCGGCGGAACCGCAGGAGCCGGTCATACAGCAGCGCTTACAGGGGGCGGAAGCGTTGAGACAGCCTCCCATAGATAGGAGCGACACCCCTTCGCGTTGCACGTTTGGATACATCCAGTTGAAAAATGTAACCTAACTGTAATGATAGGACGCTGAAATGCAACAATAGAAGCCCGGACCGAATGGTCCGGGCTTCTATTATAGGGCGGTTCCCGTTTGAGGATAGAACAGCTTGGAAACGTCCACCCCTTCGTGCCGCAAAAGCCACAGCTTTTTGTCCAGGCCTCCTGCGTAACCGGTGAGGCTGCCGCCGGTGCCCACCACCCGGTGGCAAGGCACCAGGATGGACACCGGATTCCGGCCTACCGCGCCCCCCACCGCCTGGGCAGAGACCCGCTTTCCCGTCTCCATCTCCAGAGTACGGGCGATGGCGCCATAGGTGGTGGTCTGCCCTCTGGGAATGGTCAGGAGCTGCCGCCACACCGCCTTCTGGAAGGGGGTACCCTCCAGGGACAACCTGGGGGACAGACCGGGATCATCCCCGGCAAAGTATGCATCCAGCCAGGCACGGACGGCGGCAAAGGCGGGCGCCTCCCCCTCCCTCAAGTCCGGATGGCCGCCGGCAAAATATTTTTGCCCTTCCAGCCAAAGGCCGGCAAGGGCATCGCCCTCGCCGGCCATGGTGATCCTTCCCAACGGAGAGGGATATTCCGCTTTCAACCCGCTCACAGATTCTGCTTCAGCGCCTGGGCCAGCTGATCGGGGCAGGAGGTCCCCCGGCCGCGGCAGTCAATGCCGTCCAGGCGGGCGATCACATCCTCCACCTTCATCCCTTCCACCAGCTTGCTGATACCCTGGAGGTTGCCATGGCAGCCGCCCACAACCTGGAAGGACTTCACGATGCCATCCTCCACTTCAATGGTCATCTGCTTGGAGCAAACACCCTGCGGAGTATATTCAATCGTCATAAGTTATTCTCCTTTCTTTTGTTGGATACATTCATCATAGCACAGAGGCAAAGAAAAGGCAAGGGGGCAAACTTTTTAGAAATAATGCTTGCCTTAAAGGGCGGTTTAACCTGTATAATAGATCTATACAGCAAAACCAACCGAAAGGACGTGCAGCTATGAAGACCATCATCCTCGGCACCACCGGCATCACCACGCCCCAAAACGCCTTTGGCGCCCTGCCCATCCAGCGGGTGGACATGGACACGGCGGTACATATTCTCCGCAGGGCCTATGAGGGCGGTTTCCGCTTTTTCGACACAGCCCGAGCATACTCGGACAGCGAAGAGAAGCTGGGCAACGCCTTCGAGGGAATGCGGGATAAGATCTTCCTGGCCACCAAAACTATGGCCCACACTCCGGAAAAGTTCTGGGAGGACCTTCACACCTCCCTGGACAAGCTAAAGACCGACTACATCGACATTTACCAGTTCCACTGCGCCGGGCAGTGCTACAAGCCCGGGGACGGCACCGGGATGTACGAAACCATGGCAGAAGCCAAAGAGAAGGGCCTTGTCCGCCATATCGGCATCACCGCCCACAAGATCGGCATTGCCGAGGACATTGTGGCCAGCGGCCTATACGAGACGCTCCAATTCCCCTTCAGTTATCTGGCCTCTGACCGGGATCTGGCTCTGGTGGAGAAGTGCCGGACGGCAGGCATGGGCTTCATCGCCATGAAGGGGCTGTCCGGCGGGCTGCTGAACAATTCAAAGGCCTGCATGGCTTTCATGACCCAGTTTGACAACGTGGTGCCCATTTGGGGCATCCAGCGGGAGAGCGAGCTTGACGAGTGGCTCAGCTTCTTCAGAGAGACCCCACAGTTGGACGGAGAGCTCCAGAGGATCATTGACAGTGACCGCAAGGAGCTGCTGGGTGAGTTCTGCCGGGGCTGCGGCTACTGCGCCCCCTGCACTGTGGGCATCGTCATCAACTCCTGCGCCCGGATGTCCCAAATGATTCGCCGGGCTCCCTCGGACAACTGGCTCACCCCCCAATGGCAGGCGGAAATGGCAAAGATCGACCAGTGCGTGGACTGCGGCGCCTGCATGACCCGCTGTCCCTACGAGCTGAACATTCCCCAGCTGCTACGGAAAAACTGGGCCGACTACAAGGAGATTTTAGCCGGCAACCGGTCGGTAAAATAAATTTTTTGAGAAAAAGCACCCCCGCCTGGCCTGATGTGCCTGGCGGGGGTGCTGCTGCAGGTTGGATGTTTTCTTACTTCTCTTTCCGCTGGAGCTGGAGCCTGTCGGCGATCATGGCGATGAACTCACTGTTGGTAGGCTTTCCCTTGGCGTTAGAAACGGTATAACCGAAATACTTCTGGAGCGTCTCCAGGTCGCCCCGGTCCCAGGCCACCTCAATAGCATGACGGATGGCCCGCTCCACCCGGCTGGCGGTGGTGCCAAAGCGCTTGGCTACCTCGGGATAGAGGACTTTGGTGACCGCGTTGATGACGTCCATATCCTCCACCGCGATCATGATGGCCTCCCGGAGATACTGATAGCCCTTGATATGAGCAGGCACGCCGATCTCATGGATGATGGAGGTGATGGTGGTTTCCAGGCTGCGGCTTTGACGCTCCGCCTCCTCCTCTGGCCGGGAGAAGCTCACCATCTGCCGCACCCGCTCCACCACCGAGGTGGTCTTACAGGGCTTCATCATAAAGTAGTCCGCCCCGTTGGTCGCCGCAAGATCCGCCACATTGCCCCGGGCAAAGCTGGACAGGACCAACACCTTGGGCTTAGGCGCCAGCTCATTGACGGCGGAGAGGACCTCTACCCCATCCATGGTGGAAAGCACCATATCCATAATCAGCACATCGCATTGATTTTCTTCGCACAATGCCACTGCCTCCACTCCGTCAGCAGTCTCTCCCGCCACGGTTAGGTCACTTTCTTTGTTGAACGTCTCCACCAGTATCCGACGAAAGTCCTCGCTGGCGTCCGCAACGACGATTTTCTTCTTTTCCATAATTTTCCAACCTCATGATTAGCCTGGCCAAGGCATTATTACCGGTTGCTTATAATTTACCACAATTTGACAGCGTACGCAATCCCTTTTTGGAAAAAAATGGTATAAAATCGTCCGACAAAAAACGACTAAATTCTACTTTAGACAGGCTTCTGCCGTTTCCAGCATCCGCTGGGCCAAGATGCCATATCCCTGTGTGGGGTCACTCACCAGAACGTGGGTAACAGCTCCAATGAGCCGCCCGTTCTGGATGATGGGGGACCCACTCATGCCCTGGACAATGCCGCCGGTGGCGGCAAGCAGCGCAGGGTCGGTAACCTTCACCATCATGTCCCGGCCATCTTTGGCCGTGGGAAACAGCTTGGTGATTTCCACCTCATAGGCTTTCACCTCATCCCCCGAGATATTAGAGTAGATGAACGCCTTACCTGTCTCCACCTGGTCTTTTGCCGCCACCTCAAGGGCTTCCATGGCGGCCAATCCATCATCCGCCAGGGTACCGAAGATCCCGTGGCTGGTGTTAGCCATCAGCTGCCCGATATCCTGTTCCAGAACGAAATCACCATGAAGTTCTCCCGGCTCGCCCCGCTGCCCTTTCTTCACATCGGAGACAGTGGCAGACAGAACTCCGCCGCTCTCCATGGGCATGAGCTGGGCGGTATCCACATCATTGATCCCATGGCCCAAAGCGCCAAACTCCCCGGTTGCCGGGTCATAGTAGGTCACTGTACCGATGCCTGCCATGGAATCCCGAAGCCAGGCTCCCAGTTTATAGGTGCCGTCGGTGGAGCATTGGACCGCCTGAGTGGTGACCTGAACGGTCTTGCCGTCCCGGAGGGCACGAATGGACATCTCCTTCCCGCCGATCTGCCGAATCTGTTCCTGGACTTCCTCAATTGTATCAACCTCAGCGGCGTTGATGTGGGTGATAATGTCACCCTCCTTCAGGCCGCTTTCCTTGGCCGGCGTCACACTGCCGCCTTCGGCCGGGATTTGGGAAAAGCCCACCACCAAAACACCGTCCGAAAACAATTTGATACCTACCGCCCGGCCCACCGGGATCACACGCCGGACCTCAGCTGGCCCCAACACAGCTACATCCTCCGCGGCCCTGGCAGAGCCTGTTCCCTGCCCCAGCAATCCCAGCGCCAGTCCAAAGGCCAGCACACCGCGAAACCAGGGCAGCGCCCCTGCTCTTCCGGGCCGCTTTTGCTCATTTCCCTTCAATTGACCACCCCCATAAAAAATTCGAGATGACGCCTTTTGGGCGCCATCTCTAATATGGACCGTTGGACGGTTTGAAACGCTGGAAATGAACAGCGGGTTTGGCTTGGTCTCTTTTGCCTCAGCCGCCGCACCAACGGATGCCACATTTTATGCGGGGGAATTTTGGCCTTTTATCTCTTTTTTCCAGCCTTCTTTTTTTCTTTGGCTGGGCCGAAGATAGTTTTTCCCCGTTTTTTAACGCTTCAAGCGTCCAAAAACCGGTAAATATTAGAAAATTTGGAAGAAAATACAAAGAAAAAGGCAGCCCTGATTCGGGCCGCCTTCCCTGCTTTTGGGCTGCGCTTTATTCGTCCTCGTCGCCGTTATCGCCCAGAGCCAGCTCGTTGATCAGCACCATGTCCTCTTTGGCCTGGTCCATGATCTCATGGATGGACTCGGCGGTGACCTCGTCCTCCATGGAGAGCTGGAGCACCAAAGACAGGTTCATACCCGAGATGACAAAGGTATTGGGCCGGGTGATGAAGGGGAATACAGTCTGATTGGCGCTGCCGCCCTTCAAATCGGAGCAGATGACCACCTGCTCATCGCCCCACTCAGCCAGATACTTTTCCGTATCGGCCAGCAGGTCTGCGGTGCCGTTCTCCTGAGTCACGTTGGTGGCATAGATGTTCTCCGCGCCGAAGAAGTTCTCCAGCGTGTCCTTCATTCCTTTTGCCATAGCGCCATGGCTTACCAGCAAGATTTTCATGTCATACCCTCCTTATTTATTCAAAAAATTATACATATCGGTGCAGGGAATGAACGTGCAGGGGACTTTCTCTCCCAGAGCATCGGGCAGATAGCGCACCATGTACTCCATACCCGGCTCCTCCGAGTTGAAGTGGCCCACCGCCAGAATGGTCTTGGGCCGGCCCACCATGGTGGAATCCCGGATGTATTCGGCAACGGTATAGTCGGTACACTCCAGAGTGATGACCGTGTCGATATCCTCCTTCTCAATGGTCTTGAGAATCTCATTATCCTGACGGCCATCAATATGGCCGGCGATCCAAACCTTCTTCACCGGGGAGTCGAGCTCGCCGATGACCTTGATCCCGCCCAGAGGCAGCTTGCCCATCAGCTCCTTGCCCAGTCCCCGTACGGTGGTCTCAGGCAGCGTGTACTTCAAGGGCTGCCCCACCTCACAGCTGAGGTAATTTTCCCAGCCCAGCACCTTCATCCAGCCGTAGAAAATACCGTCGGTCCAGGTGCCATCAGGAAGAGGAATGCCCGAATGGATGTAGTCGTGGTCACGCCAGACGACGATATTGCCCGACTCCAACAGCTTTACCTTCTCCTGGAAGGTCTTGTTGTCCTGGAGCCAGTCGGTGTGGTCCCCGTGGTTCCAGAAAAGAGCCTCATGGCTGATGATGAGGTTTGCCCCCACATCAATAGCCTTCTGGATCACCTCCACGGAGGCATAGCAGGTGGTGACGATACCCTTCAGCTCCTGGTCAGGGCTGCCGAAGAGGACCTTGTCCCGGGTCTTTTCCTCATTGATAGGTTCCCCATTGAAACCGGTACCTTTGTGGTAAGCCTTGATTTTCGCGATTGCTTCCGAAATCTTCATGATGCTGACCTCCTACTTTATTGTTTCAATAGATTCTGTCGTACTTGATTTCAAAAGGACAAGCTCAGAGAAACACTGTCTCCAAAAAGGCCGCCGCACCCTCCCTATCATGGTGGCCGGCAATATAATCCGCCTTGGCTTTGGCCTCCTCGATGCCGTTTTCCACCGTCACACCCAGGCCGGCGAAGTCGATCATATCCACATCGTTTCCGTTGTCCCCCATGGCACAAACCGCCTGGGCCGGAAGTCCCAGATGGGCACACAGTGCTTTCAGCGCAACGCCCTTGTTGACTCCCTTGCGGACTACCTCATACTGGATACCGGAACGGAAGCAGTCAATTTGGGGGAAATCCCGATGAATCAGTTTCCCGTAGTATTCAAAGCCGTTCTCCCGGGAGAAGCGAAGCCCCATTTTGAAAAACCGCTTGCCGCATTCCAGCACCCAGCGGTACATCTCCTCCGGAGGCAGGACCCAACGCCCCTCCTGCTCACCGTAATGCTGCTTATAGGCCTCTGCGCTGACACAGCCCACAGGCAGGGGGATTTCATAGCTCTCCCCACAGTCCCAGTGGAGGCAGGTCCCCTCATGGTCCAGCACCCCCAAAACCAGCGCCGCCGCATCCTCCCGTGGGATATCCCGCTCGATGAGCCGCTCCCGGGTCACGCCGTCGGTAATGATAGCACCATTGTTGGAGATGACATATCGGATCTCAGGCACCCCGATGACCCGCTCCCGCAAGGTCTCAAAGCCCCGCCCTGTGGAGGGGACCACGATATACCCCTTCTCCACCAGCCCACGGATAACGGCGGTCGTTCGCGGCGTCATCCGTCCCTGCGCGTTCAGACATGTGCCGTCCATATCCAGGGCAATGAGCCGGATATCCTTTGCTTTCTGCTTTACCTCTCCCAATTCCATATTCAGGGGTTCCCTCTCTTTATTTGACATCCTTTTTCCAGACACAGCCCATATCATATTTGATCGCCGTGCCCTGCTGCACATACTTTTGCATAACCTCTTTGCTCATGCCGAATCCGGCCATGAAGCGCATTTTCTTCTCATCGCAATGCTCCGGCTCCCTGAGGATCGCCTCCGCAGCATCCAGTAAGTACTGAAGGGATACGCTGCTGACATCCAGCATACCGTGGCCTGGAAAACAGCCCTGAATTTCCGCAAAACGGGGCTGGAGCTTTTTCAGTCCATCCCGCAGGGCCTCTACCGAGCAATACTGCCGGTTCGGCACACCGGGATAGCTTCCAATACCGGTGGTATCACCTTGGAAGAGAATATGCTGGCGCCTGTCATAATAAGCACAGTGGCCCGGTGTATGGCCGGGAAGCAGCACCGCTTCCACCTCATAACCGCCGCCCAAGTCAAAAATGTGACCATCCTCCACCCCTACGATCTCATACTTATGCCAAGGGATGATATCCGCCTTATCAAACTCGGTGAACTTGCAGCTTCCGTCCTCTTTGAAGAGATAATCCCAAATATGCGGATTATTCTTACTCTCCATCAAGGGCACTTCATACTCATGACAATAGCACACGTCAAACTGGGCATTTCCATAGGCATGATCAAAGTGATGGTGAGTATTTACCACGATCAGAGGCTTATCTCCCACCAGATGCCGGCAAAGGCCCTTCAAATCACCCACACCGAATCCGGTGTCAATGAGCATAGCCTTCTCCGGGCCGTCCAGCAGATACATCCACAGATCACCCATGCCATCCATGCTCTCCTGGAACATACAGTAAAGATTATCCCGAAATTTATAGACCTCCACGTAGGGATTGATCTCCGGATAAAATTGCTTCAGTGTGCTAAACTCCCGCAGGATCTTCAAAAAAGACCAGCGGATAGGCTTTTCCTCCTCCCACACGATACGGTGAGATTTCAGCTCGGACTTGATGGGTCTCGGATCTGACACAAGCTCCCTCCTATCTATACATTGAGGTTTACACGTTTTTGATTTCTCCGCTCTCCGCCCGGTTTCGGGCAATGCAGTCATCAATACAGGAACACACATCAGGCACCACCACATCAGCCCGGCGCTTTACAGCGCCGTCGCCGCTCTCCATGGCAAAGCAGAGCCCCGCCTCGTCAAACATCGCCCCGTCGTTGAGGGCGTCGCCGATAACAGCGATCTCCTCCTTCTTAAGTCCGTAGGCCCGGCGGAGATAATTGACAAACACGTTCTTACCCGTCTCCCGGTTGCCGATCTCAATGAGTGTCTCGTCGCTCATGGTGATAAAGCACTTGTCCGCCACCAGGCTCTGCACAGCCTCAATGACCTGCAAACACTCTGCCCGGGTAGGCATGATGATGGAAAGCTTCCCCGGCAGGATGCCCTGGGCGTCCTGCAGGAACTCTTCCACCGTAATGTCAGGCAGCTTGCCGATGCCGATTTTCTCGATCTCCCGGCCATAGCGGGCCTTGGCCCCCGACCGGTCCGCCCGGCTGAAGATCCGTTCAGACCCCAGCCCCTGAATCTGGATGACCTGCACCTGAGGGAACTTCTCCTGGATCATGGGCACGATCTTTTGCAGCAGCCCATAATCCACCGGCTTGGTGTCCACAAATTCGCCGTCGTCGTAGCATACCGCCCCGTTGAAGCCGGCGGCCCGGATATGCCGGAAGCCATACCGCTCCAGAAGCCGGATGCCGTAGCCGATCATCCGTCCGCTGGCCACACAGAATTCAATGCCGGCTTCCTGTACCCGCTTCAGCGCCGCCTGGTTCCGCTCTGTCAGGTCAAAAACCGTCTCTCCATGTCCCTCAAAGAGGGTTCCGTCCATATCGCTGACGATGAATTTGATCATATTTTCTCCCTCTCTCCCTCGCGGGCCAAGGCTCTGCACCCTGTCACGCTGCGCTTCTTGCTGTCCCGTTTATGGTATTGTGAAAAAATAAATAAAAAAATATTTTTTCACTGGATGTATCGTTTCGTACGACCCGAGGCCCTGTTTTCCCTATAATTGGGAAGACATGTTCAGAAATTGCCGGTCCAAAGTGGGCTGCCGATCTCCTTCAAATGGTCCTGGAACTCACTGGTTCCATAGAGCACATCCCGCTGATTCACAAGCTCGATCTTGTTTTCAATGATCCAGTTCCTGAGCTCCCGGCTGGTAGCCGCCTGAAGCTCCTTGCAGCGGTGGATGTTGCAGGTGGACTCTGCCATAATATGGTCATCACAATATCCGGGATGCCAGCCGTAAAAGTAGACTTCCTCCGCCTCGGTCCACTGGAGGCTCATCATGGTTTTCAGCGGATCATACTCCTGAAAGTACTGCAAATCGAAGCCCTTCCCAGTCTGAATACCCGCCGAGAAAATTTTCAGATCCTTGTATTTCTCCCGGCAGACCTTGTTCATTCGGTGTCCCGGAGCTGAAGAGAAGTGGCCGTAGACGATGCCGCACTTCTCCAGCACGTCAATAAAGGCTTTCTCCAGCGGGATAGCGTCTCCCCGGTCGGTGGCGATGTCGGGATAGCGGCCCAGAATGGACTTGCACAGCGCAGCTTCCGCCATGAACTCCTTGTAGGCCTCCTCATAGGGCACCTCGGCCATCAGCTCCTGATGGCGGTGGCGCCACTTGAACCTTCCCTCCTCATCCACCATGGAGGGCACCTCCTCCGGCGGCAGCACAGGGGACTCCCACAGGTGCCGGTGCCATCCCACGCTGAGCCAGGGCTTATCCTTCAGCCAGGTAAGCGCTCCCACCGTGTCGGGGGAGTCCAGCATCACATCAGCGCTGCTGCCGATCCCCGCCTCAAAGGCCTTGTAAGCGCCCATGTCGTAAGCGGGCGTATAACCCAGATCATCCACTCTGAAAATCAATCGTTTCCGCATCTATTTTACCTCATCATCTTCTTGTTGCGCAACCTTTTTTCTGTAAAATGCAGGAAAGCCGGCAGCCCCAGCCTTCCTGCCTCTTGTCCTCAAAACAGCCCCTGAATCAGCTTACCCACATACTCCTCGGCCTGCCCCCGCTTCAGCTGGGTAGAGATGCCGTCATGGCCGCCGTTGAACTCGCTGGCCTCCACCACATAGGTGCTTTTGCCGTTGGCATAGCCCCACACCAGGCACAGCTTGGCGTTGGAGCTTCTCTTGATCTGCCGGCCAAAGGCACTGGCCAATTCACAGGGCAGAATGACCAGCTCCAGCTCGCCCAACCGCAGCACGGTGCTGTCCAGCCGTATGCTCACATGGTCTACGTTCAGCTTCCGCTTGTAGCCCGCGATCTCCGAATGGAGCCATTTCCTTGCGTCAAACTCAGTCACCGTCTCCAGCTGGCCCTCCAGCTTCTCCAGCGCCTCCTGAAGTCCCGCCTTGTCGGTGTCGTACTCCACCTGAAAAGGTACCCGGTGGGCACTCTGCACCGGCGTAAGGGAAAGCTCCCCCACCTCTTTGAACCCGGCGATATGGGCGGCAATGCCGCTGGTCACGCGCTTCAGCTCGCCAAAATCGTTGTTATGGCGGTAGAGCCGGTTGGAGATATCTCCGGCGTTTCCGTTGGTCATGAGCGGCTCCACCCCCAGATAGGGAGTCAACTCCCGCCGGACATTGCCCAGCAGGTCAGCGCTCAGGTTCGTCTCCAGCGGGTTCATAACGGTGGAATGGCAGGAAATATTCACCATGGCTGCCACCACTTTATCCCCCTGCCGGAACTCCAACAGCGTGACCATCTCGTCTCCCGGCTTATCCAGACTGTTCCGGTTGCCGTAGAAGCCTTTGACCTCTCCCCTGCGTACCTTCACCGTCTCAAAGGGCACAAACTGCCCCGCCGCCTCCCGGACGGCCTCCATGGTCTGGTCAAAGACATAGTTTTCATAGGCAATGTCCGCCTCAGACATCTCCTCTGTATGGGAAGCCATCCCAAAGTAAGGGCCTGTATGGGTATGGGTAACACTGAATACCGTATAGTCCCGGGCGATACCCAGTTCCCGCTCCACCGCCTCCTTCACCCGGTCCGCGAATTCAAAGCTGACGCCGATAAGGTCGGCGTTGATGAAGCAGCATTTGGTCCCTTCCAGATCCAGCAGGAGCACATGGGTCTCCAGCTGGTCGTGGACCCCGGTGGAGGGGCTGGTACGCATGGCGTGCCCGGCAATGGGTACGGAACCCTCCGGGGTCACCACCCGCTTACTTTTTGCCACTTGAAGCATGATCCTCACTCCTTCAATATTGTTCTTCTGACCTCATAGGCCACCCCGTCCTCGTCGTTGGTGAGGGTTTCCCGGATGGCCGCCGCCTTCACCTCGCTGAGGGCGTTGCCCATGGCCACGAAGGGGTATTTCCGGGCCATACCCAGATCGTTCTGCCCATCCCCGATCACCAGGACCTCCTCCCGGGCAAGACCGTAGCGCTCCACAATCAGGTCGATGCCGTCCACCTTGTCCATGCCGGGCGGCACCAGCTCGATGCAGCCGATATTGGTCAGCACACACCGGGCCTTGGGCTCAATGAGCCCCTGAAGCTCCCGGAGGATCTCATAGTTTTCCTCCTCGCCCCCGTCGATGAAGATGCCGATCTTGTCCATGTCGCCATCCTCGCCCTCGAAAAAGCCCGTCGCTTCGTCATACCGGCGGCTTTCCCGCTCGGGGTGGGCCTTCCGCCCATGGGGCGGAGAGTAGAAGGCGCTCACCTCGTTGTTGTGGGCGAAGACCTCCAGCCCCCGGCGCTTGGCCACCGCCATCATCTGAAGACAGGCCTCCCGGCAGACCTTGGCCCCCTTGGTCAGGGTCCCCGTCCGGAAATCGAACAGGTCCTGCCCGTTGTTGCCGATGACAAAGCCATTGTGCCGGGGCATATCCAGCACCCCGCACAGCTCCTTGAGCCCGTAGTAGGCCCGCCCGGAAGCAAGGGCCACACGGACCCCCTTCTCCTGAGCAGCCAGGAGCGCCCGGCGGTTCCCCTCGCTCAGCTCCACTTTCGAGTTGTACAGGGTCCCGTCCAGGTCCAACACCAGCAGCTTGACCATTCCCTCTCCTCCTTGTCTCTTCCTGTCACGCTGCGAGCCGATCAGGACATTCGCTCCACTTTCCTCCGCCTCGGGCTATTCTCTGGGGCCTGCGGTCCCATCCCTCGCCCTCGCTCCGGTCCAGTGTCGCTCGTTGCCCGGCTCTCCGCGCTTCTTTCAGCCCATGGGGAGGCTCACCGGCATTTCGGCGGCCTCCCCACGTTCATCCGTTATTTTCAGTATAAGGGGCTTGAAGGAAGCCGTCAATCCCTTTTCGCTTCTTTTTAAAACCGAGCACGATTTCTGCTCATTTCAGAAGGTCGAACTGGTCCAGTTCCTTCACCATCATGGTGGTGATGACCTCGGGCGTGCCCACGGGGATGATGCTGGACAGGCTCTCAAAGTTCTTGCCGTACTCGGCCACCTCCACCAGGTAGCCGCAGCCCCGGTCGTTGGTGTAGCAGGCCACCAGCCGGTGGTCATGGCTTTCATGCCGCACCACCTGAAGGCCCAGGGAGGCCACCAGCTCACCGGGGAACACGCCGATCTTCACTTCGCCCATATTGATGGCCCGGCACTTGAGAACGCCCTTGAAGTCGCTCTGGCCCCGGCGGGACTTCACTCCCCGCAGGGCAGAAGTCTTGATCCGGGCCTGGTCGGCGTTCGTCTCCGCGGCGATCTCCGCCTCCAGATTGGCGATCTTCCGCTCGGTCACCTCGGGATCCAGGGTGTAGTGGAAGCCCACCTCGTAGCAGGTCACCTGGAACCGGTCGATGTTGATGGGCTCAAAGTCCTCAGGCTGCGCCAGAACCTGATCCACAATGCCGGAGACGATCCGGTCCAGATCGGCCAGATCGTGCTCCTCGGTGTCCGGGTAGCCCAAACGCTGCCGGGTGAGCCGGGTGCTGGTGTCCCCCTGACAGCCGGCGGTGGACAGAACGGGGATCCCGTAGTGGGCGGCCAGCCGCTTGTTGACATTACCCACGATATCGGTGCTCATTTTCAGGTTCCGGGGGTAGATCATGGTGGAGTGGCAGGCCATGTTGAACCACATGCCGATGGGCTTGCCCGTCTCAGCGTTCTTGAAGCGGATGAGAGTCACGTTCTTATCGCAGGGCCCGTCCAGGCTGTTCCGGTTGCTGTAGCAGCCCTCAATCCCGGTCACCTTGATCTCGGCGGTGAAGGGTTCCAGCCGGCCCATGCACTCCTTCACCATCTCGGCGGCCTTTTTGGCGGTGGTGAAGCAGATCTCGTCCATGTCCGCCTGGCTCTCCTCGCCCCAGGTCCGGTTCTTGCTGAAGTTGGGGCCCGAGTGGGTGTGGGTGCCGCTGATGTAGAGGTTGGTGGGCTTCACGTCGATGACCTTGCCAATCTCCTCGGCGAACACGTCGTAAATGGCGGTGCTGATGCCGCCGATATCCAGCCCCACCCAGACCACATTTTCCCCGCTAAAGTCCATAACGGTGGCGGTCATCTGAAAATCGTCGTAGGTCCGCTCCTTGGTGATGTCCTCCTGCTCCACAAAACCGAACTTGAAGGGATGGTCGGGCAGGTAGCTGATGGTTTTCATGGCAATGCGATTCATAACTTACTTCCTCCTTTGATTGATCCGCTTGTTCGTTTCTTTGTTCCTACTGTTTGATCTTATCACAGATCAGGCCGGCCTGCGACCTGATTTTTGGTACAACGACAGACAACTTTCCTCCCCTTAAAGGGCGATGAGTTTGCTGCCGCCGCCCTCGCTGATGATCTCCCGCTCAATGGTGGGCAGCACCTTGTCGTCATAGAGGAAAAAGTCCGCGTAATCATGGGCCTTGCCCTTGATGGAGTGGACGGTGAAGCCCGATTTCCCCCGGGTGAGGATCCCCGAGAGCTTCTTCTCCACCTCGTCCTTCCGGGCTTTGCTCTTCTTCTCATCCATCAGGTCCTTCTGGGTGCAGATGGAGTAGATACCGATGCCCAGGCTCTTGATGTAGTCGGTGAGGAAGGGCTCGTCGGCCCCCTCCTCATTGAGGATATCCACACAGTAGGAAAGCCCCTCCTCAAAGTCCTGCCGCTCCGCCACCTGCTTGCTCTTCTCGCTCTTGAAGCTGCTGGCGATGAGCTTGATGTCCTGGGGCTTGATCCAACCCTGGGCGGACACGGTCTCCGTGATGTAGTCCAAAAGCTCCGGCAGCGCCACCTCATTCTGAACTCCGGTTTTCTTAAAGAGGGATGGCTTCCCGAAGGAGATGCCGCCCACATAGGCGTCCACACACATCTCCCCAATGTAGTCCGAGAGGAGCATGTAGGTGATCATGAATTTGTCCTGGTCGCTGAGGCCCTGAAAATCCTTCTTATTGCTGACGATAATGTCGATTTTCATGGTCTTTTTATTGAGGGAGGGTACGATATGAAAATCCTCCGCCCGGTAATTTCTGCCGCTGTAGGCCAGGGCCCCCTTCATGGCCGGGTGGTAGTAGAAAAAGTCCCACTTACCCTTCAGCGCGGCGCCCAGCACATCGCAGAAATAAAAACAGACCACCTTTTTACTGTCATCCAGAAAGGTGACAAACTCCAGGGCATACCGTTTGGTTTCGGCATTTCTGTAGATCTGAAACGCGATATCCCCCATGGCCTTCCGCATTTCGGGCGCCACCAGGTCATAAGCCTCCTGGGCCCGTTCGCCATCAATGAGTTTTCTGACCCGGGCCTCGTTCTCCGTGAACCAGGCGCCAAAATCCGCCACATTATTTTTGAAATTTCCCATGATTTTATCCTTTCTACAAAACGGGGCCCGAGCCCTCGCGAGCCCGAGCCCCACTTTATAGTTCTTTGTACTTTTCGAGCTTTTTGTTCTCAGCCCAGGAAGCCCACAGCCGCCAGCACGATGGAGACAGCAATGATGAGCCACACCATTTTGACGGTGGTCATGCCCTTCTTGCCAAGGCCGGCGTAGATAAGACCCACGGCGGCCACATTCAGGAACTTGGGCATGATGGAATCCATCATGGACTGAAGGGTCTGGGTAACTTCGCCGATCTGGAAGGTCAGGACAGCGTTGATGTTAACGGTGGAAGCCACCAGAGCACCCACCACGGCCAGGCCCAGCACGGAGCAGGCGTCAGTCAGACAGCCAAGTTCCGTTGCCCGGGACGTGATGAAGCTGACGCCCGCGTTGTAGGCGGAATAGAAGCCGAAGTAGAAGATGGCCCACACGATCCACATAACGATCTGGGCGATGAAGTAGCCCATGATGCTGCCTTCCAGAGCCTGGTAGGCGGCGATGGCGCCGAAGATGGTGGGGAACATGACCCAGATGATGGCGTCGCCAATGCCGGCCAGGGGGCCCATAAGGCCGGTACGGAGGGCCAGAGCGGCCTCAGTCGCGTCGGGATCCTTGGTCTCCTCAATGGCGATACAGGCGCCCAGGATCAGGTTGCCGATCCAGGGATGGGTGTTGTAGAACTGGAAGTACTGCTTATTCTTCTCCTTGATGACCTCGGGATTGTCGCCGTAGATCTTCTCCAGGGCGGGATAGATGGCCCACACCCAGCCGCCGGCCTGCATGTTCTCGTAGTTGAAGCACATCTGACGGCTCAGGACGTACCGGTTCAGGCACCGGGAGAGGTCCTTCTTAGTCAAAATCTTCTCACTCATCTTCCATACCTCCCGCAACACCGCCAAAGCCAGCGGCCTTGGCCTTCTCTTTTTCAACCAGGCTCTGATAGATCATGTAAGCGGCCACGAACGCCAGACCGGCGATGGCCAGCATGGGCATATTCAGGTAGGCGGACAGGACGAAGCCCAGGATCATGAACACGCCGTACTTCTGCACAGGCATGTACCGCATCAGGATGGCGAAGCCCAGGCCGGGCAGGATACCGCCGGCCACAGAGAAACCAGTGGTGATGAAGGGGGGGATCGCATTCAGGATGGCGGTGATGGCGTCAGCGCCCACGGTGATGGCCAGAGCCACAGGCAGAACGTTGACAAACACGCGCATGGCGTCAGAGAGCCACACCCACACGGCAACACCGTGGAAGTCGCACTTCTCATTGCAGGCCATGGCCTTGTGGATGAAGAAGGAGCCCAGGGTCTTCCGCAGCACGTCCAGCTGGGTGCCGAACATGGACACGGTGACGGCCACAGCCAGGCCGTTCTCCACAGCGCCGGTGGTGATAGAGAACACAGTACCCAAAATGGTACCCAGGGTGTAGTCGGGCACGGAGGAACCGCCGAAGCCGCCGACACCCAGACCCATCAGGGTCATGGTAGCGCCGATGTACAGACCGGTCTGCGCATCGCCACAGATGATACCGGTGACCCAACCCAGCATGACGTTGACAGCGTAGCTGAAAATCTGCATGGAGTTGGCGGTGAATCTGTACGCTGCGTAGAACACGAGCAGTACAATGATTTGCATTGTAGACATTTTTCCAACACTCTCCTTTGATCAATTTTTTGTCTCTTTGGAGCCTTAGAACTTGCAGTCCTTCTCAGGATCGTTCTCCTTGAACTTGCAGAAGACCCGCACACCTCCCTCCGACATTTCCTTCAGCATCGCCAGCTCTTCCGGGTTGACGCGCACTGTCTTGTCGAGAACGGTGAGGGTGGGATCGTTCACGTCGTTCTGGGTGCAGTTGCCCAGATCCAGCGCGTCGAACTTCACCCCCGCCTTAAAGAGGGCGTAGATGTCCGAGATGAACTTGCCCACGATGAACACTCTCTGTCCCTTGTAGTTGCCATTCAGGATGTTGGCAGAAGCCTTCTCAGGTGCCAGAACAGACAGGGCCACACCGGTGGGAACGGCCATCTTCAGGCTCATGCGCATGATCTCGCTACCCGCCGCCTTCTCGTTGACCACCATAGCCCGGGTCGCCTTGTAGGCGGGCAGGAACTGGGTGGCCACGATACCGTGGACCATACGGTCATCCACACGGACAAAAATGATTCCTTCCGAATTCATGTTTTTTACCTCCTCTCATTGTGAAATCATGTGATGATTCTATCATTGTCATATTGCACAATCAAGCCGTTTTATTTCCGTATCGATGTGGAAATTATACCACAAAAAGCGGTCAAATATTGCTGGAAAATGTCATGATCTCCTTGTCCCGCATCTCGATCGCCCGCATGACCAGACCGTGATCAGGCCTGCGCAGAAGGGCCTCCACCACATTCTGATCATAGAAGACCATCTCCAGCACATGGGGGAGAAATTCATTTTCCACCAGCCGGTACCGGTCAGGCTCCTCCCCCTGGTCCCAGTAGACCACCACCTGAGCCCGGCTGTCCTCCGTGCCCCATTGGATGGGTTTTTTCAGCAGAAAGGCCGCTGCGGTAGCCCGGGGCAGATGGCTCTGAAGCCCGCTGATAATGACGGCGTTGTTCACCGGTCGGGAGGCAAGGTGCATTTCGCTCAGAAGAAGGTCCTCCCTCACATTTCCTTTCACTTTTCCCAGCTCCGCCAGCTTCTCCTGGATCACCTTCAGGCAAGCGTCCTGATCGGTGGCCTCCACCTCGGTAAAGAGGCACTCAGGCCGCCAGCAGGCGGTGATGTCCCCCTCCTGGTCCATATTGCTCAGCGTACGCAGAATACGGGCCTTATCCCGTTCGTCAAAGTAGGGCCCCGCCTGGATCAGCCGGACGCCCTCGGGCAAAAAGTCCAGCAAGCCCGGCGGGTAGGAGGTAAACACCACCTCATAGTCTCCTCCGCCCTTCTCCCGCAGCTCGTAGAGCTCCAGAATGTCCATGCTCTGGATATAGCGGCCGAAATTCCGGATGAGACGCTCGGCAAGACCCCGGCCCACCGCCTTATCAATGTTGGATACGCAGCAGCACCGGGCGGGCTTGGGTATCCGGGGAAACCGGCCGAAATAGGGCCGCAGGATCATGGCCAGCCGCAGGATCTCTTCCTCGCTGATATTGACCTTAAACCGTTTCTCCATAAACAGGAACGCCTGGGTGGCCATCTTTTTGGCCATAAGGGAACAACGGGCCGCCACCTCCCCGGAAAACTGAGCGGTCCGGATGTGGTACCGGGAGCGGTGAAAAAATGCAGCCAGATAGCAGCAAATGTGCTCAGGCAGCAGCTCGTCGCTGCCCATGGCCTGAAAACCGTTGCAGCGGGCCATCTCCCGAATGACCTCCACCGCCGCCTTCCTCAGCTCCGGCCGCCGCTTTTCACTGATCTCCTCCACCCGCACCACCGTCCGCAGCCCCCGGACAGCGGCGGTCACAAGGGCGGCATCCGCCGGGGTGAAGGCCCACTCCAGCGTCTGTCCGCACTCCTCCAAAAGCCGACGGACGGTGGGATAAAAACGGCTTCCCTCCTGCTCCGCCAGAGCTTCCGGCGAGTATGTAAGCTCTGCCCCCGACCCGTCCCGGATAACGCTGATCCAGATGAGCCGGGCCAAATATTCGATACTGTATTCCGAAAGGTTCGCCCGGATACCCAGTTCCCGCCGGATCAGCTTCCTGACCCTGTCCATCTTCTCCCCCCGGAAGCTGTAGATCTCTGCATACCGTTCCCGGTCGCTGAGGGGAAGGCTGAACCGGCGGATCTGGTCGGCCTCATAGGCGATGCAGGTACGGATATCATGCTCCGAGCCCTTAATCCCCATGCCCTGCCGGGGCACGGTGACAAGCTCCAGCCCCGACCGGCCCAGAATGGTCCTTGCCTGGGCAAGGAGCTGCCGCACAGCGGTGCGCCCCATGAAGAGGACTGCCTCCAGCTCCTCCATGGACGCATACCCTTCCTGACAAAGGAAATACCGCACCAGCAGATGGGACCGGGCTTTCCGTACCGCGTTCATGGCAAAGCCGGAGGGCTCCCGCCCCTTGTCCTGAAGCAGCTCCTCCAGGGCCTCCCCGTCTGTGACCTCCAGCCAAAAACCCACTCCCGTCCGGGAGAAGACCGCCGCCCCCACGTCCCGAAGGTCCTGGTCCAGTTCCTTCAAATGGCTGCGTACCGTGCGCTCCGACACCCCCAGACCGTTGGCCAGGAATTGGGCGCTCACCGGCTGTCCCGCCTCCCGGAGCCGCTCCAGCAGGAGCCGCTGAAACCCATTGATCCGCGCCATATATTTTCTCCTTTCAAACCGCAAGAGCGGCACCTGAAAGTGCCGCTCTTGGAGTGGGTTTAGTGTTCTTTGTCCCGGGCGAAGCCCGGGACGCAAAGGCGCGCGCCTTTGCCTATGCTATGAGGTTTTTCGCTTTAGTTCTTTCTGCTCCGGCCCAGAATACGAAGCAGGTAGATAAACAGGTTCACAAAGTCCAGGCACAGGTTCAGCGCCGCGAAGATGGAACCCTTGCGCAGCATCTCCTCGTCCCCCTGGAAGGCGTCGTAGAGCCGACGGATCATCTGGGTGTCATAGGCGGTATAGCCCAGGAAGACCACCACGCCGATGGTGCAGACCACCTGCTCCGTCACCCCCACCGCGGGGATGAACCACATGGCCACGTTGGCGATGATAAGGAAAATGAGCCCCGCCAGCAGCAGGTTCCGCAGCCGGGAAAGGTCCATGTTGGTGACGAAGCCGAAAACAGCCATGCCGCCAAAGTAGAGGGCCGCGGCGGCAAAGACCAGCACCACGCTCTCCAGCTCGTAGAGGAGAAGCCAGGTACCGCAGACAAGGCCCATGACGGCGCAGTCCAGCAGGAAGAAGACAAGGGCCCTCCCCGCCGGGACCCCGTCACTGCGCAGGGCGCTGGAGATGCCCACCACCAAAAGCAGCTGGCCGATCAGCAGGATCCAATGCAGATAGCCTCCGGTCAGGCGCAGGGTATCCCGGATGAAGTAGAAGCCGGGCCAGGTGTAGGCGATGAAGAAGGCCACCCCGAAGGTCACCAGCAGTCCCAGGAACATGAGCCCGAAGGTCTTGGCGGTGTAGCGGCTCAGGGTCATGGCGCTCTCCGCGCCCGTCCCCTGTTCCATGCGCCGCTCCTGCTCATAAAAGTTTTCTTCCATGGTGCATCGCTCCTTTTGGAAATGATATCATTTTTATTTTACCCCAAAAGGGAGAAAATTGCAAGCCTTATTCCCCGGGCTCATCCTGCCGTCTGTTTCCGCCGTTTCAGCCGCCTCCACATGGCCTGCACCCGTTTGAAGCCGTGGAGCACCAGCCGCATGAGGGACCAGGAGAGGGCCAGGAACACCGCCAGCACCAGCCCCTCCTGCAAATTCAGCTTCGTCAAAGCGAAAAGCTCCCCCAAAAAGCTGGTGCAGAAAAGAAGGGCAACGCTTACGGCGCTCCAGAGGACCCGCCGTTTCCAGTCAAAGGGCTTGCACACCTGATAGAGGACCAGCACCCCGATGAAGGCCACACACAAAGCGGACATGGTGGACAGGGCCTCGGTGGGGAACTGGAAGGCGAAAGCAAAAACCTGGAGCCCCAGAATGATCATAAGGTCGGTAAGGCCGCCGGGGAAGGCCTCCCGCAGCACATTGGTCATAAACTTCCCCTGGACCCGGTTCTTGTTGGGCTCCAGGGCCAGGAAGAAGGAGGGAATGCCGATGGTGAGGGCGGAGATAAGGGAGAGCTGGATGGGCACCAACGGGTAGGGCATATCCACCAGCATGGTCAATAGGGCCAGGCAGAAGGAGAAGATGTTTTTCACCAGGAAGAGGGAGGCGGAGCGCTGAATGTTATTGATGACTCTTCTCCCCTCGGCCACCACCTCCGGAAGACAGGCAAAGTTGGAGTCCAGCAGCACAAGCTGGGCAGCGTGGCAAGCGGCCTCCGCCCCCGAGGCCATGGCGATGCCGCAGTCCGCGTCCTTCAGCGCCAGCACATCGTTGACCCCGTCTCCTGTCATGGCCACCGTGTGGCCTTGCTTCTGAAGGGCCTTTACCAGCTTCCGCTTCTGGCTCGGGGTCACCCGACCAAAGACAGTGTACTGCCCCGCCGCTTCAAAAATGTCCTCATCCGATTGGAGCTTGGCGGCGTCCACCCACTGTTCGGCGTTCTCCACCCCCGCCTGCCGGGCCACCTCAGCCACGGTGAGGGGGTTGTCCCCCGAGATGACCTTCACCGCTACCCCCTGCCTGGCAAAATAGGCGAAGGTGTCCGGGGCCTCGGCGCGGATGCGGTTGGCAAGGAGGATGAGGGCCATAGGCTTCACCCGGCGCCCCTCCAAAGGTGCCTTGCCGTCCAGCACTGCCTGCCCCTCCAGCACCCCGGCGTACTCGGCCATGAGAAGGACCCGGTATCCCTTGGCAGAGTATGGCTCCACCATCTCCTGAAGGTCCGTGTACCGCTCCCCCATTACAAACTCAGGCGCCCCCGCTATAAAGGCTCCGTGGCCGGGAAATGCGGCGGCTGCGTACTTATTGGCCGAGGTGAAGGGCACCTTGGCGCTTACCTGCCATTTGACGCTCTTGTCAAACCGCTCCAAAATGGCCCGGCCCGTATCGTTGTCCGCCCCCAGAGCGCCGTAGAGCGCGGCGACGGCCTCCTCCACCTGCTCCAAAGCATACTCTTCCTCGTCCAGGGGCACCAGCTCCCGGACCTCCATTTTAGGCTCGGTGATGGTGCCCGTCTTGTCCACACAGAGAACGTCCACCCGGGCCAGGGTCTCGATGCAGTTCATATCCTGGGCCAGCGTCTTTTTCCGCGCAAGGCGGATCATGCTCACCGCCAAAGCCACGCTGGTCAAAAGGTAGAGCCCCTCGGGGATCATGCCGATGAGTGCGGCCACTGTGGCGGTCACCGACTGCCTGAGCCCCAGCTCCAGCACATGGTACTGCTTCCAGAAGAGGACGCCTCCCACAGGGATGAGGGCAAACCCAATGAAATGGATGAGTCTCGTGAGGGAGGCCATCATCTCCGACTGGGCGGTCTTCACGTCCTTCTTGGCTTCCAGGGTGAGCCGGGAGGCGTAGGAGTCCGCCCCCACGGCGGTGAGCTGGGCCTTACAGGAGCCGGACACCACAAAGGAGCCGGAGCGGAGTTTATCGCCGGGTCCCTTGTCCAGGGGATCTGCCTCCCCGGTGATGAGGGATTCGTTGACCTGAACGGTGCCCTCCCGAACGGTGGCATCGGCGGAGATCTGGTCCCCGGCGGAGAAAACGGCGATGTCGTCCCGGACCATGTGGTCGGTGGGCACCTCCATCTCCATCCCCGCCCGGACCACCTTCCCCCTGGGAGCCGCCAGCAGGGTCAGCTTGTCGATGGTCCGCTTGGAGCGGATCTCCTGAAATACGCCGATGGCGGTGTTGGCGATGGCGATGAAAAGGAAGGCGGCGTCCCGGTAGGAGCCCACCGCGAAGAGGGCGGCAGCCAGCACCACGAAGATCAGGTTGAAATAAGTAAAAACGTGAGAAAAAAGGATCTCCCGCTCCGTCTTGGTGGGACTCGCCACAGGAAGGTTGGCCCAGCCGCCCTTCCGGCGCTCTTCTACCTCGTCCCGGCTGAGGCCCTCCCGGGGATCAGCTTCCACCACGGGAACAGCCTTGCGCTTGTCGGGCAAGACAGCTTTTGTCTGTGTATGTGCCATGATTTTCACCCTCTATCTGTTCCTTTTTCCCGCTTTGCTTCATAGAATGAGAAAAAGGAGGCGGTCTCTTTGGAATTTCAGCAAAATAAGCCCAACCGGGATACCCTTACCCGGCTTGCCGTCTGTGTCGTCATTGGAGTGGCAGCGGTCTACGCCGCCGAAAAGCTATGTGAGGGCAAGCACTTCCCCCTGTGGGAGAAATACGGCCCCTGGGTCCAGCAGAACAAGGTTCAGGCCATCGCCGTCATCGCCGCGGTGCTCTACGGGGCCTCCCTGGCCCTCTGGCCCGAGGGCTTGCCGGGCAGCACCGCTCCCAAAGATGATGGGTTTGAGCCGTGCTGAGAAGGGTGGAGCGCTCGTAACCTGACAGCCCGCTTACCTATATAACGGCACCAACGCCGCGCCGATGGTGCCCGCCTCGCTGCCCAGCTGAGCCACCTGGATCTGGGTGCGGTTGGCGGTGGAGCGGGTCATTTCCTCCCGGTCCAGGATGGCCTGAACAGGGGCCAGCAGGGCCTCCCCCTGCTTGGAAACGCCGCCGCTCACCGTGATGATCTCGGGCTGGAGGATGTTGATAAGGTTGATAAGGCCGCAGGCCAGATCCTCCACATATTCATCCACCACATTCTTTGCCACCCGGTCTCCCGCCTGTGCGGCGTCAAAGGGGGTCTTGCCCGTGACCTTGTCAAAGGAGGGGGCCATCTCCCAAAGCGCGCTTTCCGGATGCCGGGCCATGGCCTCCTTGGTGGAGGCGATGAGGCCGGTGGCCGAGGCGTAAGCCTCCCAGCAGCCTTTTCGGCCGCAGTTGCACTGCCGCCCTCCCCGGCGGATGACCATGTGTCCCGCCTCCAAAGCGGCGTAGTTGAAGCCCACATAAAGCTTGCCGTCCAGAATGGCGCCGGCTCCCACGCCGGTGCCTAAAGTGACGGCCACCAGGGAGCTGTGGCCCCGGCCTGCCCCGGCCACGAACTCGCCCAGAGCAGCGGCGTTGGCGTCATTTTCCAGCACCACGGGGAGGTCCAGCCGCTGGCCCACCATGGAGCCCAGGGGCACGTTCTCCAGCCCCAGGTTCACCGCCCGGTACACAAGCCCCATCTTGGGGTCGAAGGTGCCGGGGACGGCCAGGCCCACCGACTCCACCTCCGTCATGGCGATACCGGCATTTTCCGCCACCTTTTGGGCCGCCTGCACGATGGCGTCGGCCACTGCTCCCGCCCCCTGGGGGGTTGGTATGCTGGCCTCCCCCAGCAGCTTGCCTTCCTTGTCCACCAGTCCGGCGGCCACATTGGTGCCGCCCAAGTCAATGCCGATATAATGCATATTTTGTTCCTCCTTTTATTTTGATCGGGCCCGCGGGGAACGTCTGCCAAGACAGCGCATACTTTCCCCTATCATAAAAATGATTATAAACCTTTTTCAAGCTCCTGCACAGAAAAAAGTGGACGATTCCTATTTCTTCTCAACATTTTCAATGCAGCCCTCACAGACCGCTCCCCGCCAGCCGTCCCCCGCCAGAGCGGTGAAGGTGAAGCCCGCAAATTTTGCCCTCTCCCCCGGCTCCAGCAAGGGGATGGAGATATCCCGGGGCGCTTTCCGGAGTCCCTCACCAGTGCACTTCACTCTGGCCTCTTTTAAGGTCCAGAGGGTGTAAAAATCGGCCCAGCGGCTCCCCCTCTTTCGGAACCAGGCAAGCTCCTCTTCGCTGAGGGCGTAGGCGGGCAGGCCCTCCCTCCGGGGCCGGACAAGCTCCACATCCGCCCCCAGGGGGACTTCCCCCAACGCGCAGAGGGACAAGCCCCCGGAGTGGCTCAGGCTGAAGTGATACTGGGGAAAGGCCTGGAAAAAGGGCTTTCCCCGTTCCTTCCGCGCCACCTCCGGCAATGGGACAAGCCCCCAGCACGCAGATGCCATTTGGGTCAGGAGGGTATAGGCCTCCCCCTCCTCCACGTTCCAAATCATGGCCCCTCCCCCCTTCTGAAGAGATTCTAACATTGCCCCCTTTTCCTGGCAAGGGTTTTCCTGTAAAATAAGGTTTACTTCCCATGATTTTCAGGAAATCTTAAAACTTTTCCACTTTCCACCTTAAACGTTTTCCGATATAATATCATTACCAATCCCCGAGAGGTGAAAACCATGTACAACATTCTCATCTGCGACGACGACAGAGACATCGTGTCCGCTTTGGACATCTACCTGACCAGCGAGGGCTACAAAACCTTCCCCGCCTACGACGGCCGGCAGGCTCTGAAGGTCATGGAGGAAAACGACATCCACCTTATTCTTATGGACATCATGATGCCCAACCTGGACGGCATTCGGGCCACCGCAAAACTCCGGGAGAGCTACAACGTGCCCATTATCCTGCTGACCGCCAAGTCGGAGGACGCGGACAAGGTCTTAGGGCTCAACATCGGAGCCGACGACTATGTCACCAAGCCCTTTAACCCCATGGAGGTCATGGCTCGGGTGAAGAGCCAGCTCCGGCGGTACACCACTCTGGGCGGCCGGGGCGGCGTGGTTCCCGAGGAGGACGGCACGCTGAAAAACGGCGGCATCGTCATGGATGACAATGCCAAGCTGGTCACGGTGGACGGGGAGGAAGTGAGCCTCACCCCCATTGAGTTCAACATTCTGAACCTCTTTCTCCGGCATCCGGGGCAGGTCTTTTCCACCGCCCAGATCTACGAGCAGGTGTGGCACGACCAGGCCTACGGGGCAGAGAACACGGTGGCCGTCCACATCCGCCACCTGCGGGAGAAGATCGAGATTGACCCAGCCAACCCCAGATACATTAAAGTCGTATGGGGCTTAGGTTACAAAATGGAAAAAATTTAGGGTGCAGAGCGGCGGGATGCGGGTGCGCTTGGACCGGAGCGACTGCACAGCCGTTGGCGGCTTTGCCGCCTTACGGATGTGGCGTACCCCTTGCGGGTGTGGCGAGCGGCGGGGCCGCAGGCCCCAAAGACCAGCCCGAGTCGGAGGGAAAGCAAGCCCGCACTCATCCCGGCGCGGCGCCCAACTGAGCCGCCTTTAGGCTATATTTTGGGAGATGATAACATCATGATCCGACAAGATATCCGTTCCTATGCCCTGGTGAAGGCCATCGCTCTGCTCCTCACCATCGCCTGCGGGGTGTGCGCCACCTTCGGGTGGGTCTACTGCGGCATGTACTGGGACACCCTCTTTGAGATCGGGGACCACACCTACTCCATGGCCTGGAACCAGGCCATGAACGCCCGGTACAGCCACCTGTTGGGCATTCTGAATGACTTTGACGCCATGCGCCGGGGAGAGTCCCTGGGCTATCTGGAGGAGCAGTATTACCGGGAGCATCTGGAGGCCATAAGCCCGGAGAACAGCAACTTCCGGTATATCATTCGGGACAACGCCACCAGAGAAATTCTGCTCAGTTCTGCGGGAGAGGACAGCCTTAGCCACGTCTCCCCGGAAAACCTCTTCCGCCATGTGCAGACCATGACCCCCTCCCGGGTCTACTATGACTACCGGGAATATGACGAGGAGGGGAATATCACTATCTTCTTCAACGATAACGGAGGCATCGTAGGCCAGGTGTCCGGCAAAGCGAGTAATCTCTATCAGGAGGGGGACACGTATCAGTACGCCCTGGAGTATGGCGTGGATGAGCGCTATCCCGTGCATGATGAATTTCAGGCAGCCAGGGCCTCCTTCTCCAAGGGGGACATCCGCGTCCTTTACTGGACGGCGGGGCTGACCCTGGCCTTTCTGGCGGGGACGGTGTTCCTTCTGTGCTGTGCCGCCCGGCGGCGGGGCTATGACACCTTTGTCCTCAACTGGACAGACAAAATTCCCTACGACCTCTACCTCTTCGCCATGGGCTGGGGGAGTATCCTGTGCTTCGCCTTCGCTTTCAACCTTTTGGGAGAAGGGTATGCCTACCATTACGGCGACCCCTCCTTCTATGTCATGGCGGGGGCGTCGGCTGCTGCCATGACGGTGGGCTACGCCCTCACGGAGGCGGGGCTCATGTCCACCGCCAGCCGGTGCAAGACCCACACCTTGCTTCGCAATACCCTTGTCTGGAAGTGTCTGCGCTGGGTAGGCCGGGGCTGCGGCGCCCTGGGCCGCTGGTGGAGGACCACCTTCGGCAGTTGGAGCATGACCCACCGGATCATCGTGGGCTTTCTTCTCTACCTCACCGGCACCGTTCTCACCTCTCTCACCGTCATCCTGATCCCCTTCTACCAGGGGGCGGTGCTCTTTCTCCTGTGCCGGTGGGCGGAGGAGTGGCGGAAGCTCCGCCAGGGGGCCCAGGCCATCGTAGGGGGCACCCCGGAAACAGTCATTGACACCACTGGCATGAAACGCTTTGACGACCTGCGGACCCACGCCGAGGCCCTCAATGACCTGGGAAACGCCATCAACACCGCCGTGGACGAGCGGCTGAAGAGCGAGCGGATGAAGGCGGAGCTCATCACCAACGTGTCCCACGACCTGAAGACCCCCCTCACCTCCATCATCAACTATGTGGACCTTCTCAAGAAGGAGGAGGTTCCCGGAGAGAAGGCACAGGAGTATATCGAGGTACTGGACCGGAAGAGCCAGCGGCTCAAGAAACTCACTGAGGATCTGGTGGAGGCCAGCAAGGCTTCCACAGGCACCCTCCAGGTGAACAAGGAACGGCTGGGCCTTGTCCAGCTCACCGATCAGGCTTTGGGAGAGTATAACGAGAAGCTGGCTGTCGCCGGACTCACCCTGGTGGCTGATATGCCCGCGGAGGAGTGCTACATCGAGGCGGACGGCCGCCACGTGTGGCGGATCATCGACAACCTGCTTGGCAACTGCGTCAAGTACGCCATGACAGGGACCAGGGTCTACCTGGACCTTCACCGCTGGGACGGCTGGGTGACCATGTCTTTGAAAAACATTTCCGCCTCCCAGCTCAACATCCCCGCCGAGCAGCTCATGGAGCGCTTCGTCCGGGGGGACGAAAGCCGGACCACCGAGGGCAGCGGCCTGGGGCTCAGCATTGCCCGGAGCCTTGCGGAGCTGCAAGGAGGGAAATTCCGGCTGGAGGTGGACGGGGACTTATTTAAGGCCGTGGTCTCCTTCCCTGAAGTACAATAAGCCATAACAAAAGAGACATTGCCCAAGGCAATGTCTCTTTATTATCTTCTGCTGCCGTTAGTCCAGGCACTGGATACAGGCGCCCAAAACACCCTTACCGATGTAGACCGACAGGGTAGCGTCGATATGGGAGTCCCACACGTGACGGCAGCCGGGGATGGCGGCCATAAGGTCCCGTTTCAGCTCCTCCATCTCCTCGTCGGCGCCGCCGTTTGCCACCAGCAGGTTGAAGTCCTTATGGTCCCCCACTTGCTCCTTCACAAGCTCGATAAGCTTGCTCTGGACCTGTTTGCGGCCCCGGACCTTGGCCACGTTCACCAGCTGACCGTCCTCGGCAAAGGTGAGGATGGGCTTGATGTTCAAAACCGTCCCCGCCAGGGCGGTGATCTTGCCGATGCGCCCTCCCTTCTGGAGATATTCCAAGGTATCCACCGAGAAGAAGGCGTGGCAGTTTTGCAGCAGATGGGGCACCCGCTCGTTCACCAGGGTCTCCCAGGTCATGCCGTTCCGGATGTCCTCCCAAAGCTGGAGAACCATGGCCCCCAGTGGGATGGCCCCCAGACAGGTGTCAAAGACCACCGTCTCCAGATCCCGGCGCTCCCCGCACTCCACCCGGATCATGTTGTGGGTGCCGGAAAGGCCCGAGGAGAGGGGCAGAGCGATGACCTTCTCATAGCCGTCGGCCTTGATGTGCTTCAGGGTCTCGGCCACCCGGGCAGGCTCGGGCAGAGAAGTCTTGGGGATCTCACCACTTTCCAGCCGGCGGTAGATATCGGCGGGGAAAATCGTTTCCCCATCGTTGTAGCTGCCGTCGGCACAGGTGATGCGCAGGGGCACCACGTAAACCGGGATACCCTCCCGGTGCCGGGGCTCCATCTCGGCGCAGGAATCCACCAGAAACGCAATTTTTTCAGGATTCAAGAAAATCCCCTCCATCCATTGACAACAGGCCATTGCAGCAGGTATAATCAAGACAAGATAACAACGTTATGTTACTTGGGCGTGATAGTTATTATACCATGTTTGCCGCCCATGTCAAGGAGGGATTTTTTATGGCCGCCGCCGACTACCAGGCCCGCCGCCAGACCCAGGCAGAGAACACCCGCCGGGCCATTCTGGACGCTGCTTCCCGGCTTACCCGGGAAGAGGGCTTTGACAAGCTGACCATCCGGGATATCTGCCATGCCGCCGGGGTGACCACGGGGGCCTTTTACCACCACTTTTCCTCCAAGGAGGATATTTTGAACCAGGGGTTTGCCTCTCTGGATTCCTATTTGGAAAAAACCCTTCTTCCTTATATGGACGCCCCGCCCCTGGAGCGGCTGGAGGCCCTGCTCCGCTCCTACGCCCAATATGTGGAAGAGATGGGCTGGCAGACCATGGCTCTCTATTATATCCGGCGGCTGTCCGACCCGGAGGCCGGCACCATCTCCCCCAACCGGTACACCCTGAAAACCATGGAGGAGTGCCTGACCGCTTTGAAGGATGCCGGTACTCTCTCCCCCAATCAGGAGCCCCGGTGGGTAGCCGATTTCTTTTTCCGCCATTTCCGGGGCACGGTCATCGACTGGATCCTTCACCAGGGCAGCTATCCCCTATGGCCCAAGCTGGAACAGGATTATGGGCTTTTTTACCGGGCCTTTCAGGCATAAGAGAAATATTTTCCGCCCCCGCCGAATATAGTATCCGGCGGGGGTGGTTTTTTGCACCGGTTTTGGAAAAATCAAGCGCTTCGGGACGCTCTTTTGGGGGCCGCCCTTCTCTGCTGCGCGCTGGCTCTCATCTGTTGGCCAAAAGAGGTCAGCGCCGCCGTCAAAGAGGGACTGGGACTGTGCTACAATGTCATCATCCCCTCCCTCTTCCCCTTCTTTATCCTCACCTCCCTGGTCATCTCCCTGGGGCTGGCGGGGTATCTGGGGCGGCTGCTGGAGCCCGTGATGCGGCCCCTTTTCCACGTGGGAGGCGCTTGCGCCGCGCCCTTGGCGTTAGGTTTTGTGGGGGGCTACCCCGTGGGCGCCCGGGCGGCGCTGACCCTCTATGAGAGCGGCCAGTGCACCAAGACGGAGGCGGAACGGCTGCTGGCCTTCTGCAACAACTCGGGCCCAGCCTTCATTCTGGGTGTGGTGGGGGCCAGCATTTTTGGGGACAGCCGGGTGGGGCTGCTGCTGTGCCTCACCCACCTGGCAGCCTCCCTCTGCGTGGGGCTGGTATTCCGGTTTTACCGCTGGGGA
Source organism: Oscillospiraceae bacterium (assembly GCA_022800215.1). GTDB lineage: Bacteria > Bacillota > Clostridia > Oscillospirales > Oscillospiraceae > Vermiculatibacterium. The sequence continues at coordinate 36,260 of JAAWPV010000008.1, forward strand.
GACAAGGAAAGCCGGGGACAGCGGCAGGCACCCCCCATCCGGGCGGAGCGGTTTTCCGCCGCCTTCACCGGGGCGGTGAAGGGCTCTGTCACCTCCACCCTCAACATCTGCGCCTTTGTCATGTGCTTTACCGTCATCATCCGGCTTTTCACTCTCTCCGGCATCCTTACGGGCCTTGCCGCTTTGCTGGGGCGGCTTCTCAGCCCCTTCGGCTTCAGCGAAGTCTGGGCCCAGCGGCTGCTCACCGGGCTTTTGGAGCTATCCTCCGGGGTGTGGAGCCTCATGGGTGACGGCACCTTACAGGGAAAGGCCGCCATGGCCGCCTTCCTCCTTGGCTGGGCGGGCATCTCGGTCCACTGTCAGGTCCTTTCCTTCCTGGCGGAGAGCGGGCTCAACCTGCGTACCTACATCGGGGGCAAGCTGCTCCACGGGGTATTCTCCGCCACACTCACCGCCCTTCTCTTCCGAGTCTTTCCGTTGGAGCAGAGCGTCTCCAGCTACCTTGTCCAACAGGTGGAGGGCATTGTGGACACCGATTTCTACACGGCCCTCACCGTGTCCACTGTGGCGGCCTGGGGAGTGTTTCTCCTCTTTTTCCTCTTTGCCGCCCTGGGGGTAAAAATGGGGCGAAAAACCTGTGGAAAAAGGAAGAAAAGTGTGGTACAATAGAGAAAAAGACGCCGCAACTGTCGGAGGAACGCCATGTTTGGAAAGAAAAAGCTGTTTGAGGAGAAGATGGAGCCCCGCTGCGCATACTGCGCGAAGGGCACCCCCCTGGAGGAGGGGCGGGTGCTGTGCCCCAAAAAGGGCGTGGTGTCCGCCGGAGGACACTGCGGCGCATTCAAATACGACCCCTTGAAACGGGTGCCCCCCAAGCCGACGGTGCTGGACACGGGCAAGCTCAACGAAGAAGATTTTCGGCTGGATTGAATGGCGTTTTCATGGAAGCACCCCGGACAGAATATTCTGTCC
>JAAWPV010000064.1 GCA_022800215.1 Oscillospiraceae bacterium
CTCCGGGAACGTCTGGTGGAGGTGGTCTCCCGTCAGGGAGGCCATTTGGCGTCCAATCTGGGGGCCGTGGAGCTCACTGTGGCCCTCCACCGTGTTTTTGCCCCAGAGCGGGACCGGATCATCTTTGACGTGGGCCACCAGTGTTACTGCCATAAGATGCTCACCGGCCGGGACGGGGTCATGGATACGCTCCGCACCTTCGGGGGCCTTTCCGGCTTCCCCAAGCCGTCAGAGAGTGTTTGCGACGCCTTTGTCGTGGGTCACGCTTCCACCGCGGTATCCGCCGCTGTGGGCATGGCCCGGGCCCGGACGCTCCAGGGCAAAAGCTACCAAGTGGTGGCCCTTCTGGGGGATGGCGCCCTCTCCGGGGGCCTCGCCTACGAGGGTCTTTCCGACGCGGGCGACAGCGGCGAGCCCATGATGGTCATTCTCAACGACAACGGTATGTCTATCACCCAGAGCATGGGGGGTGTGGCCAAGCACCTGGCCCGCCAGCGGCTGAAGCCCCAGTACCTGAGCTTCAAGAAGGGCTACCGCCGGGTCATGCAGTCCTTCTCGGTGGGGCGGGGTATCTACAAGGTGACCCACAAGGTAAAGACGGCGGTGAAGGAGACCCTCTTGCCCTGTTCTCTTTTTGAGGACATGGGCTTTACCTACCTAGGTCCCGTGGAAGGTCATGACGTGAAGGGCCTCACCCGGCTCATGAAGTACGCCAAGGATCTGGAGGGTCCGGTGCTTCTCCACGTCCGTACGGTGAAGGGCAAGGGCTACCTGCCCGCTGAGCTGGAACCTGACCGGTTCCACGGCATTGGCCCCTTTGACACCGCCACGGGAAAAAGCCTTTCCCAGGGTGGAGAGAACTTCTCCTCTGTGTTCGGAGACGCCCTCTGCGCCTTGGCAGAGAAGGATGAGCGCATCTGCGCCGTTACCGCCGCCATGCAGCCGGGCACCGGCCTCAGCGGCTTCGCCCAGCGCTTTCCGGAGCGGTTCTTTGACGTGGGCATCGCTGAGGGCCACGCCGTCACCATGTGCGCCGGCATGGCCAAGCAGGGCATGGTCCCCGTCTTTGCCGTCTACTCCACCTTTTTGCAGCGGTCCTACGATATGCTCATCCACGACGTGGCGCTTCAAAACCTTCACGTGGTCTTCTGCGTGGACCGGGCAGGCCTTGTGGGGGAGGACGGGGAGACCCACCACGGGGTCTTCGACGTGGCCTTTCTGGATACCATCCCCGGTATCACGGTGCTGGCCCCCGCCAGCTTTGCCGAGCTTCGGGATATGCTCTCCTATGCCGTCTATGAAGTGAAGGGCCCTGTTGCCGTCCGCTACCCCAGAGGGGGAGAGGGGACCTACCGTTCCGGCTGGGACGGTCAGCCCATCACCCTCCTCCGGGAGGGGACCGACGTGACCCTGGCGGGCTACGGCACCCAGGCGAACGCTCTTTTGGAGGCTGCGGAGCGGCTGGAAAAAGAGAACATTTCAGCAGAGATTGTCAAGGTAAATGCCATTACACCGACTCCGGCAGGTGAACTCTTCTTTGCCTCGGTGGATAAGACCAAAGCCCTCTGGTTCTATGAGGAGGCCATGGAGTTCAACTGTGTGGGCCGCCGGGTGGCCGCGGAACTGGCGGTTGGCGGAGTAATGACAAGGTATATTGCTTTACGGAATTTGGGCAGCCGAGTGCCTCCCCAGGGCACGGTAGCCCAGCTTCGGAAAATGAACGGTCTGGACGGGGAAAGCATCGCCCGGCAGGTGAAGGAGGTGACCGCCCTTGAAAAAGCGGCTGGACGTACTTCTGGTTGAAAAGGGGCTCATTGAATCCCGGCAGAAGGCCCAGGCCCTCATTATGGCGGGCCAGGTCTATGTGAAGGGCCAGAAGGTGGACAAGGCGGGCTCTCCCACCGATCCGGAAGCCCCCATCGAAGTCCGGGGAGACGGGCTCAAATATGTGAGCCGGGGGGGTTACAAGCTGGAGAAGGCCATGGAGACATGGCCCATCGCCCTCGCGGCCAAGACCTGCGCCGACATCGGCGCCTCCACCGGAGGCTTCACCGACTGTATGCTGCAAAACGGTGCTTCCAAAGTCTACGCTGTGGACGTGGGCTATGGTCAGTTCGCCTGGAAGCTCCGCCAGGATCCTCGGGTGGTCTGCCTGGAGCGGACTAACGCCCGGTATCTCACTCACGAAGAGATCCCAGACGATTTGGACTTTTTCAGCGTGGACGTGTCCTTCATCTCCTTGAGCCTTATCCTGCCGCCGCTCCGGCCTTTGCTGGCCCCCGGGGGCCAGGGAGTGTGTCTCATCAAGCCCCAGTTTGAGGCGGGCAAGGACAAGGTAGGCAAGAAGGGCGTGGTCCGGGACAAAAAGGTCCATCTGGAGGTGTTGGAGCACTTCCTGGACCATGCGAAAGCCGCTGGGTTTGGGGTGAAGGGCATCACCTTCTCGCCCATTCGGGGCCCCGAGGGCAACATCGAGTACTTAGGTTGGCTTTCCGCTGCGGAAGGGGAACCCTGGCAAGGGGACCTTGCCGCTCTGGTGGAGGAATCTCATGCCTGCCTGGACACCCCTGATTCCGGAGAGGAGGAAGGCCAATGAAGATTGTGTTGAGCCCAAACCCATACCGGGACAAGGGATTGAAGGTTGCTCAGGAGGCCCAGAGGATTCTTCGCCGCTCTGGGGCCGAGACCGTTATGTGCTACCCCTTTGAGGTGGATCAGAAAGCTCCGGAGATTCCTGCCCACATAAAATTTCAGGAGGCTGGGGAAGCCTTTCAAAATGCCGATTTGATGGTTTGTTTTGGCGGCGACGGTACCATCCTTCATGCGGCTAAGGACGCCCAAAGCTATGGCGTCCCCATTTTGGGGGTGAACCTGGGCTCTGTGGGTTTCATGGCAGAGCTGGAGACCTCGGAGCTTTCCCAGTTGGGCCGCCTTGTTCAGAATAGCTACAAGCTGGAGGAGCGGATGATGCTGGATGTGGCTGTTATCCGGGAGGGCAGGGAGGTCCATCGGGATGTGGCTCTCAACGATTCCGTTATCACCAAGGGCGCCGTGGCCCGGGTCATCGACCTGGATGTTCGGGCGGACGGAATACAGACCTCCCGTTTTTCAGGAGACGGCCTGATCGTGGCGACGCCCACCGGCTCCACCGCCTATTCTCTCTCTGCCGGGGGCCCCATCGTAGAGCCTACGGCGGAGAACATCATCATCAGCCCCATCTGTCCTCATACCCTTCGGGCCAGGTCATTGGTGCTGGATGGCCAGCGGGTGGTGACGGTGCGAATGAGCAAAAATTCCCGCAAGACCGCCTACCTTTCGGTGGACGGGGGCAAAGCTTTCCGCCTTGGGGGCAGCGACCAGGTGGAACTGCGCCGGGCGAAAGGAAAGGTCCAGCTGGTCCGCCTGACCGGTCGGAGCTTTTACGCTGCCGTGAATCAAAAGTTGGGGAGGATCTGACCCATGAAAAGCAAACGACAGCAGGAGATCCTGAATATCATTGCCCTCCGGGAGGTGGAGACCCAGGAGCAGCTTCTGGAATGCCTTCGGGAGCGAGGCATAACCACCACCCAGGCCACCGTCTCCCGGGATATCAAGCAGCTCCATCTGGTGAAAGAGCTGACTGCCGGAGGCATCTACAAGTATGCCGTTTCCCAGCGCAAAACAGCCATGGACTTTGCCGGGCGGCTTCGGACCATTTTCCGGGAGGGTGTCACCTCCTTTGACGTGGCCCAGAATATTGTGGTCTTAAAGACCATGCCCGGCCTTGCCAACGCTGCCGGAGCCGCCATGGACGGTATGGATATCCCCGACCTGGTGGGTTCTCTGGCGGGGGACGACACCGCTATCCTTATCATGCGCACCAACGAGGCCGCCACCGAGTTCTGCGAGGAGATTCGGGAGATGCTGGCCTAAAAGGAGTGATTTCAATGCTCTCCGTTCTACACATTGAAAATATCGCCGTCATCGAGTCGGCGGACATTCTCTTTGCCCCCGGTTTCAACGCTCTCACCGGCGAGACGGGCGCGGGCAAATCCATTGTGGTGGACGCCATGAGTGCCGTCACCGGGGAGCGGACCAGCCGGGAGCTCATCCGCACCGGGGCCAGGTCTGCTTTGGTGAGCGGCTCCTTCACCACGGACAAAAACCTTCCCTGGTTTGCCGAAAACGGCTTTGCCCCCGACGAGAATGGGGAGGTCCTTCTTCAGCGGGAGATCATGCCGGATGGCAAGAATGTGTGCCGGATCAATGGCCGTCCGGTGACGGTGGCCCAGCTCAAGGCTCTGGGCCGGCAGCTGCTCAATATCCATGGACAGCACGACGGCCAGCAGCTTCTGGACGAGA
>JAAWPV010000065.1 GCA_022800215.1 Oscillospiraceae bacterium
TACTCCACCAGGAGCCGGTCCATCTCCCCGGCGGTCATCTTATAGCCCGGGCAGGGCATATCCTCCCAGGCATCAAAGCCAAAGGCCGCCGTTAACTCGGCGTCGCTGATCTCCCCGTCCCCCATCTTGCAGTAGAACAGCTCATAGAGGTCGATGTCCTCGGGGCGGTCATAGAGGATGAGGGGGTTGGCAAACTGGTTGCGGAAGTTATAGAGGGAGGCCTCCGGAGAGGAGAAGAACTCCTCATTGAACCACCGCAGCTCCTCCCCGGTGAGGGCCTCTGGCCCACTGACGGGCACCTTGCCATCACTGCCTGGTTTGCCCCCGGTGAAGGTGCAGGCGGAGACGACACCCGCCAGCACCGCCACCGCCAGCGCGGCGGCTACCAGCTGCCGGGGCCGGCGGGCGATGCGGCCCACCCGGTCCTTCAGCTGCTTTTTCCCGGCGGTCATGGTGGTGGCGGCAATCATGGGGTTGGATGCCCGCTTCACGGGAATGAGGGACAGAAGGGTCTGCCCATAGGGGATACGCTCCTCCTCCCCCAGAATGCGGAGTGCGCCCTCGTCACAGGCCAGCTCACAGTCGGCCCTGGAGCAATGGGCGGCGATCCATACCAGGGGGTCGAACCAGTAGACGGTCAAACACACGCACCGCAAAAGAGACCACACCGGATCCCAGTGCCTGGCGTGGGTCTCCTCGTGGGCCAGCACATGGCGGAGCTTCTTTTCGTCCTCAGCCACCGCCGGGGTGATGTAGATGCTCCGACCGAACAGGCAGGGGGAGGGGATGACCCCCTCAGGAACCAGATAAACCTTCCTCGCGGCCCCCTCAAAAAGGGAGGCATAGGGCCTGCGGTTTCTCCGCAATCTGCAGTAGAAGGCCAGATTGCTCAGGAGGAAGAAGGCCCCCATGAGGATCATACCCACCTTCCAAACCCTGTCCAATATGTCCCAGGGCCCCATCTTCATTTCCTCGTACCGGGTGACCACGTTGGTTTCCGGATCCCGAACCAGCCAATTGGTGGAGAAGCGGTTGTCCGGATCGCTCTCCCCCAGCACAAAGAGATCCTGGGCGGTGGGGACGTCCTCCGGGTCGATGTCCCGCTCCGCCAGCTCCTGCCGGGACACCTGTCCCTGAGGGCGAGAATAGAAGATCCGGTTCAGGTTGATCCGCTCCGCCACCGCCTGTTCCATGGGCTGGGTGGCGGTGAGGACGGAGAAATCCGCCGCCGGAAGAAGGCTCACGGGGACCAGCAGCCGTACCAGCACCAACCCCCACAGGGCGTATTGAACCCGCCGGGACAAAACCCCCTTGAATATCTGCCGGATCACCAGCAAAGCCAGGATCAAGGCGGAGGAGGTAATGAGAATTTCCTTCATCATGTCAAAATCCCTCCTTGGCGTTCTCCAAAATGGCGGTAAGCTCGTCAATGTCCTCCTGGGAGAGGGCTCTGCTGTCCACCATGGCGCTCATCATCAGTCCCAGCCGACCCCCGTAGACCTTGTCCAGAAAACTCCGTGTCTCGCTGCGGGCCGCGTCCTCCCGCTCCAGTTTGGGATAGTAACGCTTGGCCTGGGTGGTCTCGTCGTGGTATACCGCTCCCTTGGCCTCCAGCCGGGAGAGCATGGTGATCACCGTGTGCTTGCTCCAGCCTGTTTCCTCCTGCAGGGCGGCGGTGAGCTGGGTGATGGTTCGGGGCTCCTTTTCCCACAGCTTGTTCATCAGCTTCCACTCGCCGTCGGACAAATTGGTTTTCATGGCCGCTTCCTCCTTTCGGGTAAACATTTGTCTACCTTTCGATTTCAGAATACCATATAGGTAGACGGATGTCAACCTACAAAAGGGCAACAAAATGATTACAAATTGGAATCAAATCCGGTTCTTTTCTCCGTTTGGGACAAACTGGAAAAATAAGTGGTACGAAAGGGAGGGGAGAAAGCGGCAAAAAAGGCGCCTTTCCGGGGTGGAAAGGCGCCTTTTCTGTGTTTATGAACCCCTTATAAAAGGATGATTACGGCCCTCTTACTGCTCCTTGGCCACAATGACCCGGATACAGCCGCCGTCGGAAATGCTCTTGTCATAGTACCCCGTCAGGGTATATCCTGTCCGGACCCGCTCCAGGCTGGAAAGCCTGTAATCACTGCCGCTCAGTTCATACACGGCCACCGAGCTCCACACCGGGAAGCTGGTGTTGTCGGTGGCGACGGCGGTGAGGGCATCCACGCTGGCCAGTTTCACCGAGTTCAGCTTGGAAATCTTGCCCGGGGCGTACAGATTGCCTTCAATTCTTACGGGGCCAACGGTTTGATTGAGAATACCGGTGGCCATCTGATAGGTGTAGCTCACCCCGCCCACATCGTACTGATAAACCCCGAACATGCTGCCGCCCAAGGCGGACAGGTCAGTTTCGCTGACCGAGGTCAGAACGCCGTAGGAGTAGATATCCCCCGTCACATCGTTGAGGATGAGCCGGTCGATCTCCCCGGCAGCGTTTTTCCGCACGTATTTCACGTCTCCGCTGTCCAGAGCGATACCCGCCAAACGACTGGGCCAGAGGCGAGTGGCCAGTCCATCTCCGTTCACGTCCAGGATTTCCACATCGTCAGAAAGGGGGGTGCTGCCCAGCTTGCTGCCATCCCCATTGAACTTGCCGGAGGTGCTGGACTGGCTCAGCCGGCTCAGGTGAGCCGTTCCGCCGGAGGCAGTGGTGACCTGCACCAGGTTCCCGGCCTTGAAGGAGGACTTGGAATCCACCGGGTAGGAGTAGGTGTTGCCGTCGGTAGCTACAAAGGTCACGGTCTTGGCGTTGTAAGTGCTGCCGCCCTGGTCGGTGTAGCCTGCGTCGGCCACGGCGCTCACCACCCCGTAGAGGGTGCCGGTGACGCTGGAGGAGGCGGTGACGGCGGCCACGCCCCCGTCCCGGCCCAGCAGCAGGGTCACGGTGTCGCCGGTTTTATAGCTCCCCAGATTGGACAGGGCGTAGGCCGCGTCGGCGGTCTCGATGGCGTAGGTCTTGCCCGCCACGGTGACGGCAGAGGGGCTGGAGGCGTTGGGGCTCGCGGCCTGATAAAGGCCGGTGACCTTGTTGGAGTAGGCCCACAGGGTGCGCATGGATTTGGACCAATAAATGACGTCGTTGGCCTGCAAAGCCCCCAAGGAGGAGGGATTACCGCCCCGGTAGACTGTGGCGGTATTGACATCGAAGTTTACCTTGCTCTGCCAATCCCCGGTCATGACCACCGGGCCGTCCATGGCGGCGTTGATGAGGGCAACCCGGTCGATCTCCCCAGTCATGGTAAGGCTGTGGCCCAGGGTGGTGAGATAGGGCTGGCCCTGCTTGGTCTTGGCGGTGAGCAGGTTATAGAAAAGGTACATGGCGTCCTGCCGTGTCATATAGCTGTCCTGACCGATAGAAATGCCCTCGTCCAGGTTTAGGTTCCGGTAGAGGGTCATCTGGCCGGAGGGCCAGGCGCCGGAGAAGTCGGCGTCGGTGTAGCCCAGCAGCCGCACCGCCATGGTGACGCCCATGGCCAGGGTGATGTCCTCGTCGGGGTGGAAGGTGCCGTCCAGGTAGCCGTTGACGTAGCCGGCAGCCACGGCAGCCTCCACATGGGGGGCGGCCCAATGGCTGTAGGGCACGTCGGGATAGGGGGAGACGGTGGTGGAGGCTCCCACGTTCTCCCCCATGGGAGAGGCGGCCACGATCAGCTTGGTGAACTCCGCCCGGGATACCCGCCGGGAGAGCATCAGATCGCCGTTTTCGTTGCCCGTCATGATGTCCAGGGCGGAGAGAACCTGAGCCATGTCAGTGATGGCGGCAGGGGCGGCCAGGGCAGAGGGCAGAAGGCTTATGGTCAGGGTCAGGGCCAGAAGGGTGGGAAGGATTCGTTTTTTCATCTTGGTTTCGCTCCTTATGTGAGGATGGGGACAGGGGTGGGAAGGGGGGCGGGTTAATCGTAGCGCAGGGCGTCGATGGGGTTCAATTTCGCCGCTTTGTTGGCGGGGAGGTAGCCGAAAAGGATACCGATGCCTACCGAGACGCCGAAGGCCACCGCGATGCCCCCCAGGGTGGGCAGGG
>JAAWPV010000009.1 GCA_022800215.1 Oscillospiraceae bacterium
GGGGGGCAAGGGGGGCTGGGGCAACCAGCACTTCGCCACCCCCACCCGGCAGGTGCCCCACTTTGCCAAAGCGGGGCTGCCCGGCCAGGAGCGGGACGTGACCCTGGAACTGAAGCTGTTGGCCGATGTGGGGCTGGTGGGCTTCCCCAATGTGGGCAAGTCCACTCTTTTGAGCGTGGTCACCCGGGCCCAGCCCAAGATCGCCAACTACCATTTCACCACCCTGTCCCCCAATCTGGGGGTGGTGGCGCTGGAGGAGGGGACCTCCTTCGTGCTGGCGGACATCCCCGGCATCATCGAAGGGGCCGCGGACGGGGCTGGGTTGGGCCACGACTTTCTGCGGCACATCGACCGGTGCCGGCTCCTTATCCATGTGGTGGACGTGTCCGGCTCTGAGGGCCGGGACCCGGTAGAGGACTTCGAGGCCATCAACGCCGAGCTGGAGCAATACTCTCCCGAGCTTGCCACCCGGCCCATGATCGTGGCGGGGAACAAGGTGGATATCGCCCCCGACCGGGAGGGGCTGGAGGCCCTGAAAGCCCATGTGGAGAAGCTGGGCCTTCCCTTCTTCGAAATGTCCGCCGCCGCCCACCAGGGGACAAAGGAGCTCATGTGGGAGGCCGCCCGGCGGCTCCAGGAGCTGCCCCCCATCACCGTCTATGAGCCCACCTATGTGGAGCGTCCCCCCGAGATCGACACCCAGGAGGACCTGGACATCGTGGTGGAGGACGGCGAGTGGTTCGTGGACGGGCCTTGGCTCCGTCAGCTCATGGCCAACGTGAACTTCGGGGATTACGAATCCCGGAGTTGGTTCGAACGGAAGCTCCGGGAGTCGGGACTCTATGCCCGGCTGGAGGAGATGGGCATTCAGGACGGAGATACCATCTGTTTGTATAACTTAGAATTTGAATACAGAAAGTAAAAGGAGTGGCTGATCATGGGAGAAAAGCGGTTCGAGAAGGTTTACAGCCAGGGGATGGTGGAGGTTACCGAGATCTGGGTGGACCAGTACACCGGGGTCAATTATCTCTGGCACGGCAACGGCAGCAGCGGCGGCCTTACCCCTCTTCTGGACTGGGAGGGCAAGGTGGTCATCACCCCGGTGACCGGGGAGGCGCAGGACCAGAGTCCCTTTCAACAATGGTGATTTCACCCCCGGATGTTGGACGTTTTGATACAATTTTCCACAAAAATTTTTAAAAAACTTTTTCTTTCCAGTCCTATAAACGGGACAGGGGAGGGAAGGAACCCTTGTGGGACAATAAAAAGCCGGAGGCGGAAGCCTCCGGCTTTTGTTGTATGCGGTTAGGTACCGAAAATATGAGTGGTGAGATATTGGGCCAAAAGCTGGTTGCCCGTTTCGTTTAAGTGGAGCCCGTCGGCGGAGAGGGACTGGGTCAAAGCGCCGTTGGCGCCGGTAAAGGCGCTGGCCACGTCCACCAGAAAGACCTGCTTTTCCCGGCAGAGCCGGGCAAGAAGGGCATTGCGCTGGGCCAGCAGGCCGTTGTCCGGCGCCCGGGCAGCAGCCCGGGACATGGTGACGGGGATGATGGTCTGGACGTAGATCTGAGCGTTGGGAAGCAGAAGGCGGAGGTCGTCGATGAGGCCCGCATACTCGGCGTAAAAGTCGGCTTCCGGCATCCAGGCTGCCTCGTTGACCCCCAGACAGAGGTAGACCTTAGAAAAGCGCTTGCCCTCCAGAGCCTGGGCCAGAGGGAGGTTTTGCCCCTCCACCGCGTATGACTCGGTGCGGGCCGCGCGGACGTTAAGCCCCACCTGGGTGAGCCAGAGACCTGCCTCAATGCTGCCCAGCTCCCGAAGGCCCTCCACCCGGGAATCCCCCAGAAAGAGGGCGTCAGCGAACCAGTTGGGCTCGGGCAGGGACAGGGGCAGGGGCCGGTCATAGACGAAGGGGGCGGGGACCACCTCGGGAAGGGTAGTCCGGGGGGCGGAGACGGCCAGCCCCGGCAGGGTCAGGGGCAGGGTCAGCAGAAGGGACAAAGCAAGGGCGTGAAAAGGGCGGGAACGGCCTTTCCTCATGGGCTCAGTCTCCTTTCAAAAAGTCCTCCACAGGACCGTAGTCCGCCGCCACGATAAGAAGGACGGAATTGCCCCGCTGCTCAGTGCGGGCGCCGTCCAGCTTGGACAGCTCGTCCTTTAAGTAGTCGGCGTAGCCGGCAGCGGCCTCCTTCTGGTCCTCCAGCCGGTAGCCCAGGGCCTTGAGGGCGGCTTCCGCCCCGTCGGCGTCCTTCAGGGTGAAGATGGCCAGCTCTTCCAGGGAGACCCCGGTGTTGCCCATGTAAACCTTGCAGCTTTCCACGGTGGCCTCGTCAATGCCGTAGAGGGTGCAGGCGGTGGCCTGGTCCACCTCTAAAAGTTCCCCGGAGAAGACGCCATCGGCCTCTAAAAGGGTCTGGGCGTCGGCGGCGGGGTCAAAGGGGGCGGGCTCCTTGGAGCCCTTGCCGCCGCAGGCGGACAGCAGGGAAACGACCAGGAGGGAAGCGACAACAAAATGGAGTTTTTTCATAAAATATGCCTTTCTGTTATGAAAAATCGGTCTCACATACCGGTGTGTTCGGTGAGGTAGCTGAGCCAGAGGGCATAGCCTTCCTTCTTAAAGTGAACGCCGTCGGCGCAGAGGTCGGCGGGAGGCTCCCCGGTCTCAGGGTCCACATAGGCCTCGGACACGTCCAGGAACCAGACCTCTTTGTCGGCGCAGAGGGTGCGCAGGGCCTCGTTGTAGAGAGTGATGTTCTCGTTGGTGACGTAGTAGGCCTGCTGGTGGGACTTGCAGAGGGCAGTGTTCACCGGGATGATGGACTGGACGTAGATGACGGCCTCGGGCTGGGCTTCCCGGATGGCATCAATGAAGCTGCCGTAGGTTTCGGCAAAGCCCTCCGGGTCGTAATAACCCAGCTCGTTGATGCCCAGAGAGATATAGACCTTGCCGTAGTTTTCCCAGCTTAGGGCGGTGAGGATGGAGACCTTTTCATCCCCGGCGCGGATGACCTTTTTACCCTCCATGACCTCAAAGACAGTGATGCCGGTGGAGGTGAGGAAGGAGGCCCCCTGAACGCCGCTGAACATCCGGAAGCCCTCGGTCCGGGAGTCGCCAATGAACACCGCGTCGGTGAACCAGCTCTCCGGGTCGGCCGTCTCCCCCAGGGGCACCGGCTGGGTGTAGTCGGGGGGCGGCGTGGGCTCCGGGGTAGGCTCCGGCGTGGGAGTGGGAACAGGCGTGGGGGTAGGTGCGGGCGCAGGCTCCGGAGTGAGGTCGGCAGCCGCGGGCACCACAAAGGCCTGGGCCAACTGGCTGTAAAGGCCGGGTCGGACCAGAAAGGACATCAGTATCAAGGTGAGACAGGCCATAAGGGTGGCCATGAGCCAGCGTGGGGGCGGGGTTCGGACGGGGCGACGGGACACGGGAAATCATCTCCTATGGACGGATAGGGACCAGACGGTCCGCGTTGAGCAGTTGAGAAAGCTGGGCCAGATTTTCCACTTCATAGGTGGCTTTAATAGGACCGGGCTTGGAGCTGGGCCAGCGGAGCCACACGCTGTCCAGCCGGGCGTTGAAGGCGCCTAAAATATCGCTGGAAAGGCTGTCGCCGATGACCAGGGCCTGGGTCCGCTGCCGGGGATTGACCTCCAGGGCGGAGAGCACCTTGTCAAAATAGGCCCGCTCCGGCTTATGACAGCCCATTTCCTCGGAAATAAATACCCGGTCCTCAAAGAAGCGGGCCAGGGGAGAGGCCTCCAGCCGGCGTCGCTGGGACAGGGTGGAGCCGTTGGTGGTGAGACAAAGGATGTACCGCCGGGAAAGATTCCGGCAGAGGGACTCCGCCCCGGGGAGCAAGGTGGAGCAGCTTGCCATGGCGTCCATGTAAAAGTTGTTCCAGGCTTTGGGATCGCCCTCTATCTTCTGGGCCTCAAGGAAAAGCTCAAAGCGCTTGACGCGCAAGGCTTCCTGGGAGATCAACCCTTTCTCAAAGGCGGCCCAGACGGCGGCATTGGCCCCCTTGTAGCAGGCCTTGACTCCGGCTGCGGGAGACAGGCCGTAGTGGACCAGGGTCCGGGTGATGGCGTATTCCTCGGCAGCGTTGAAGTCAAAGAGGGTATTGTCGGCGTCCATCAGGAGCCAGCGGTAGGAGCTCATGGGCGTTACCTCCGTTGCAATAGGGTGCGGTGGCGGAAGATCCCCCACATGCGGACGGCGGAGGACACCAACAGTACGCCTACCGCCAAAGCACCCGCCACCCCCATGGTGTGAAGGAAGGAGGAGAGGAAGAGGGCGTTTTCACCGTTGATAGCGTGCTCCATGGTGTAGTAGATGCCGCCGCCGGGGACCAGAGGGAAGATGGCCACCAGCAGATAGCCCGTCACCGGGCACTTTCGGACCCGGGCCATGCACTCGGAGTAGGCCGAGATGACGATGGCGGCCACCAGGGTCTGGCTGATGTCGCTTTGCAGAATGGGGGCGGAGAGCAGGTAGGAAAGCCAGCCCAGGGCGCCCCCAAAGGCGCAGATGAGGATACCGGGGCCGTGGATGTTGTAGATGACGGCGAAGCCGCCGCAGGCCAGGAAGGCGAAAAGCACAGGGGCCAGATCATGCAATGTTTCCATCCTCACACCCCCCATAGAAGCCGGGTGATGCCCAGGGCCATGGCGGTGCCCAGGGCCACCGCCACGCCGGTAAGCAGGGCGTCGGCGACTTTGCTGATACCGGCTACCATGTCCCCCGCCATGACGTCCCGGATGGCATTGGTGAACATGATGCCGGGGACCAGGGCCATGAGGGCGCCGATGATGATGCGCTCGCTGTGCTGGCCAATTCCAAGGTAAGTAAGCACCAGGGCGATAAAGGCGGAGAGGGCGGCTCCCAGCATGGATTTGAAGAAAAGACTGGTGTGGAGCCTTGTCATGCCGGTGACAGCCAGACCGATGGCCAGGCCGCAGACCCCGGCGCAGAGAGCGTCCCGAAGGGAGCCGCTGAAGAAGAGGGCGAAGGCCGCGGAGGCGCCTGTATAGGCACATAGAGTGACCGGCAGGGGGTAGAGCCGCCGGGTTTCGCCGATGGCGTGGAGCTGCGCCCGGGCCTCCTCCAAGGGAAGAGGCTCCCGGCAAAGGCGGCGGCACAGGTCGTTGTACCGCTCCAAAAGGTCCACGTCGGTGCCATGGGAGGGCATCCGGCGGACCTGGGTCATGGCCTTGCCCTCGGGGGTGGCGAAGCTGACGATGATGCAGTTGGGAATGACAAAGGGGTCGGCCTGCTTGACGCCGTAGGCATGGAGCAGCCGTTGGATGGATTCCTCCACCCGGTAGATCTCGGCGCCGCTTTCCAGAAGACCGTAGCCCAGGTCGGTGGCCAGATTGAGCAGCAGATCGTAATCCAAAAGGGTCCCCCGCTTCCGTGGGAAAATCTAAACCTTAGTTTACTCCATTTTTATCCCGGAAGCAAGGGGGAAAGGGTGGAAAAGAGGAGAATTTGGTGGACAAGGGGCCCATCTTGTCCCCTCAGAGGTATTTCTTGAAAAAGTCCAGGATGAGGGCCTTGATCTCGGGCTGGAGGAACTCGGCGGTGGCGTGCATGGCCCCCTCGATGAGGTAGAGGTCGGAGGGGACCCCTTTGGCCCGGAGGGCCTCGTAGAGCATCAAGCTGTGGTCGGGAAGGACCTGCTCGTCGGCTGTGCCGTGGAAGATAAGGAAGGGAGGGGCTTTCTCCGTAATAAAGGAAAGGGGATTGGAAAGACGCAGGGTCTCCGGATCGGCCATGCCCTCCTCGGTGAGGAAAATGGTCTCAAAGGTGACGTGCTTGTCCGCCATGTTGGGGTAGGGGTGGTCCTTCGCGTACTTGAGGTCGATGGGGCCGTAAAAGTCCACGGCGGCCTTCACGCCGCTGTCAAAACCCTGCCACTCAGCGCTCTCGAACTCCGGCACCCCGGCGGAGGCGGCGGTGAGGGCGGTGAGGTAACCCCCGGCGGAGTCCCCCATGACGGCGATGCGGTCCGGGTCCACATGGTACTGCTCCGCATGGGCACGGAGGAAGCGGATGGCGGTCTTTACGTCCTGGACGGCGGCGGGGAAGTAGCCCTGGGAGTGGACGCGGTAGTCGATGAGGGCCACGTTGTAACCCGCCTTGGCCAAAAAGGTCAGTTCCGGGGCCCGCCAGAGGGGGGCGGTCTCCCTCCAGGCGCCGCCGATGATCCACACCACCGTGGGGAGCTTTTCGCCGGGGGCACATTCGTCGGACTGGAGGAGGTGCAGATGAAGGGCCAGAGGGACCTTGCCGAAGTAGGTGGGGACCTGGGAATAGACGATGTTGGGAATGAGGGCCACCAGAGGGTCCTTGGGGTCGATGCGGAGGGTGGTTTGCATGTCGGTCAGCTCCTTTTTGCACTTCATTTGGTTTACATAATTATATTATGCAAACTCTTCCCAAAGTTTTTCCACATCGGACAGATCGAGAGAGATCAACCGGTGGAAGGGGATCCGTTCCAGGGCGAAACGGACAAAACGGCAGCCCAGGTAATAGCCCACGTCCCCGTGACCCTCGTAGCGGACCCAGTCTCCAAACCAGCGCTGGGTGGAGAAGGTCATGGTGGATAGATCGGCGTCAAAGTCGGCCTTGATCTGCCCAAAATGGGCGTCGCACCAGGAGAGCCAGCCGTCAACGTCCTGTTGGTAGAAGGTGGGATCGCCGGTCAGCGTTTGTTCAAAGTACATGGCGACGCCCTCGGCAAAAAGCTGCCAGAGAAAGGCCAGCTGGGGCGTTTCAGCCGGGCGGTCCAGAACGCCGAACTGGTCCTGGTAAATGTGTCCCAGCTCATGGTAGACAAGGCCCAGCATGGAGCGAGGCTCCTCCCAATGGAGTTCCAGGATCTTTTCCAGCCCCAGCAGGATGGCGGGGCGGCCATGCAGCCGGGTGGCGTGGCCCGCACTGCCGCAGAGACCGAAATAGAGAATGATATCCACTTCCGGACATTGACCGAAGGCGGAGCGTACCTTTTCCTCCAGCCCGGCGGTGGCGGCAAGAAAGGACCGGTGGAGCCGCTGCCGGCCGGCCCGGTCCCTCCAGGCGGAGTGGAGGACGGGGAGGTAGTGGGTCTCCCAGCGGACCTGCCCGGTGGCGAGGGACTTCTCCATCCGGTCAGTGAGAGAAGGACGCAGGCCGGGAAGGGCATTGTCGATGTAACGCGACCAGGCCTCCCGGTCAAAGCCGGGGCCCTGGCAGAGGGCATCTATCTGGGGGAAGGTGTCAATGATGCGGATCATGGCTGTTCTGCCTTTCTTTGGAACTGTTCCCGCTCCTTGCAGAGCTCCTCATAGAGGGCAGAGAGGGTCCAGGAGCCGTTGGTGGGGGTCAGGACCGCCTTCAGGCAGGGGCCGGCCCCCAGCTTCCGGAGGGCGGGAAGGAGCTTGTCCAGTTGGGCGTTATTCAGTCCGCAGAGGACCAAAATGGGCTCAGGAAGGGGGGAAACGGCCCCTTCCGGGGGGGATTTCTCGGTCAGCAGGGCGGCAAGGGTGCAGCCCAGGTGACTGTCAGAGATAAGCTGGAGCCGGAGCTTCTGAACAGCGCAGGTCTGCCGCAGCTTGGGCGCCCAGGCTGCCGGTGTGGGGGAATAAAAAAGAACGGTGGGGGTGGGCATAGAAGGACCTCCCTACTATCATTTGATTGCGGAGAAAAGGAAAAACGTATGGGGGATTTTGAACATTATTCTGATTTTTCCAGCAGGACCACGCTTTCCACATGGGCGGTTCTGGGGAAGAGGTCCACGGCGGCGGCTTTTTGGACAGTATAGCCCAGGGCGGCGAACCGCTTGACATCCCGGGCCAGGGTGGCGGGGTCGCAGGAGACGTAGACCACCCGGGAGGGCCCCATCGACCCGATGGAGTGGACCACATCCTCCGCCAGTCCCTTCCGGGGCGGGTCCACCGTGATGAGATCGGGCCGCAGCCCCTCCGAGGCCAACTTGGCGGCCACGTCGGCGGCGTCTCCGCAGAAGAATTCCACATTATGTAAATCATTTCGGGCAGCGTTTGCCTTGGCATCCTCAATGGCCTCGGGGACGATCTCGGCACCGATGACAGTTTTGACCCGGCGGGCCAGGCACAGGGTGATGGTGCCGATGCCGCAGTAGAGGTCCACCGCCGTTTCGCTTCCGTCCAGTTGGGCAAAGTCCAGGGCCAGGTCATAGAGCTTTTCAGCCTGGGGGGTGTTCACCTGATAGAAGGAGGGCACCGATAGCTTGAAGGTCAGCCCGCACATCTCGTCCATGAGATGATCCTCCCCCCAGAGGGTGCGGTAGGAATCCCCTAAAATCACGTTGCTTTTCTTCTCATTGATCCCCAGCACAACGCCCCTAAGGCCGGGCTCGGCGGAGCGGAGGGCTTCCGCCAGCTCAGGTTCATGGGGAAGCGCTTTGCCGTTGACCAAAATGCAGCACAGGCTTTCCCCTCTGCGGTTGGTGCGGACGTAGAGGTGACGGAGAAGCCCCCGGCCGTTTTTTTCGTCGTAGGCGGGGATTTGATAAGTTGACATAAATTCCTTGACCGCCTGCCGAAGCCGGGCGGCGGGGAGGGGCTGTAAAAGGCAGTCCTCCACATCGGTGACGGTGTGGGTCCGGGCGGCGTAGAAGCCGATGGCATCCCCGGAGATGGGAAATTGGACCTTATTTCGATAACGTTCCGTATTATCGGCGCCGCATATAACAGAAACCGGGGCTTCACAGGCGCCGATCCGCCGGAGGCAGTCTTCCACCTTTTGGCGCTTGAACTCCAACTCCTCGGCATAGCTCATGTGCCGGGTGGCACAGCCGCCGCAGTTTACATAATATGAACAATCCGGCTCCAACCGGGCGGGGGAGGGCTCTTCTGCCTTTACCACATGGCCCCAGGCGGCAGACTTACCCACCTTGTCCAGCTTTACAAGGCAGGTCTCGCCCCGGAGGGCGCCTGCAACGAAACAGGCCATGCCGTCGGGGAGGCGGGCCACCCCCTCGCCGTTTGTGCCGTAGCCCTGAATGGTGAGGGAGAGGGTGGGCAGCTTTTTTGCCATGAAGGGACCTCCTTTCAGGAAAATCATGATATAGTCCTATCTTACCACGGCGAGGGGTAAAAGGTAAAGAGGGAAGGCGGGAAAAAAGAAAGGGGCGTTGTGTTCGCGGGCCAAAAAGTTTTCTCAAAAACCGGTGGTTTTGTGTAACAAAAGGCTTCCACTTTTTCGGGAAATGGTGTATCATAGAATTACCATAAAAAATGGAAAGGACGGATCTCCTATGAAGTACGATTTTACCAGTATCATGGACCGGCACGGCAAGGACTCCATTGCCGTAGACGGCCCGGTGGAGGGCCTGAAGGAAGGCTTTGACGTCATCCCCATGCGGGTAGCCGACATGAACTTCCCCGCCTGCCCCACCATTATCGAGGCCATGGCCGAGCGCATCCAGCATCCCGCTTTCGGCTACTTCAAGCCCCGGGACGAGTACTTTGACTCCATCATCCGCTGGCACGAGAAGCGCAACGGCGTCACCGGCCTGACGAGAGAGTGTATCAACTACGCCAATGGCGTGCTGGGCGGCGTGGCCTCCGCCCTGGGAGTGCTTTGCTCTCAGGGAGATAAGGTGCTGCTCCACTCCCCCACTTACGTGGGTTTCACCGGCACCCTGCTGAACGCCGGCTATAAGATCATCCACTCCCCCTTGCAACTGGACGAGAAGGGCGTTTGGCGGATGGACTTTGAGGACATGGAGAAGAAAATCGTGGAGGAAAAGATACATACCACTATTTTCTGCTCCCCCCACAACCCTTGCGGCCGCGTGTGGGAGAAGTGGGAGATCGAGAAGGCTATGGAGCTTTTCAAGAAGCATGACGTGTTTGTCATCTCTGATGAGATCTGGTCCGACATTATTCTCACCGGACACAAGCACATCCCCACCCAGTCGGTGAGCGAGGACGCCAAGATGCGGACCGTGGCCATGTACGCTCCCTCCAAGACCTTCAATCTGGCCGGCCTTCAGGGCAGCTACAGCATTGTCTACAACACCTGGATCCGGGACCGGATGATGAAGGAAGCCTCCCTGAGCCATTACAACTCCATGAACGTTCTTTCCATGCACGCCCTCATCGGCGCCTATAAGGACGAGGGCTACCAGTGGGTGGATGAGCTGTGCGAGACCCTCACCGGCAACATCAACTACGGCTATGATTACATCACCAAGCACTTTGACGGGGTGGAGGTCACCAAGCCCGAGGGCACCTACATGCTCTTCATCGACTGCACCAAGTGGTGCGAAAAGCACGGCAAGACCATCGACGACGTGCTGAAGGCCGGCTGGGCTGTCGGCGTGGCCTGGCAGAGCGGCGTGGCCTTCCACGGCCCCTGCCACATCCGCCTGAACCTGGCCCTGCCCCTGAGCCGCGTCCAGGAGGCCTTTGACCGGATGGACAAGTACGTATTCAACGCCTGAGAACCGAGGAATGAAAAAGTCCCGGCGGGTCCCAAAGCCCGCTGGGACTTTTTACAGGGAAAGGAGTATTGATCATGGCACGACTGAACGTGGGCGATAAAATGCCCGACATCACCTTCTCCACCCCCTACGAGCAGGGCCGGACCCTCAGCGAGACTGTAAGCCGGGTGAAGGGAAAGACGGCGCTGGTGTTTCTGCGCTACTACGGCTGCACCCTCTGTCAGTACAATATCCATGTGTTCATGACCGAACATGAGAAAATCGCCGCCACCGGGGGCCAGATGCTGGTGGTCCTCCAGTCCGACCCCGGAAAGCTGGCCGCCCAGGTGGAGAAAGGCAAGCTGCCCTTCGACATCATCTGCGACCCGGAGCAGGCCATCTACAAGCTGTTGGATATCAAGCCCGCCGGCTCCAAAGAGGAGATGCGGGACGGGACCACGGCGGACAAGATCGCTGCCTTGAAGGCCAAGGTCCCGGTGGAGTATACCCACGGCGAGTATGAGGGCAACGAGTTTCAGCTCCCCGCCACCTTCGTGGTGGAGCCCGACCTCACCGTCACCTACGCCGGCTACCACAAGACCATCGGCGACACCCCCAGCCCCGATGAGCTGGCGGCGCTGCTGAAGTAGGCGGTCAAAAACGGCAATTCATCCCCCGGCTGAAAAGCCGGGGGATTTTTTATCCCTTTTGTTTACAAATTCTTCTTTTTTATTGGGACGAGATGTGGTATACTCTATACTTGTAATATTACGCACACTCACCCCATAAGAAAGGTGACGAAGATAATGGGATTTTTCAAAAAACTGTTTGGCACCACCTCCGAGAAGGAGGTCAAGGCTCTGGACCCCATCGTCCGGAAGATCGAGGCGCTGGAGGAGCCCTATAAGGCTCTCACCGATGCGGAGCTTCAGGCCAAAACCCCCGAATTTAAGGAGCGGCTCAAAAACGGGGAGACCCTGGACGACATTCTGCCCGAGGCCTTCGCCGTCTGCCGGGAGGCTTCCGACCGGGTGCTGGGCCTGCGGCCCTACCGGGTGCAGCTCATCGGCGGCATCATCCTCCATCAGGGACGTATTGCCGAGATGCGTACCGGTGAAGGCAAGACCCTGGTGGCCACCCTGCCCGCCTACCTCAACGCCCTCACCGGCGAGGGGGTCCACATTGTCACGGTGAACGACTACCTGGCCAAGCGTGACTCTGAGTGGATGGGCAAGCTTTACCGTTTCCTGGGCCTCACTGTGGGCCTTGTGATCCACGACATCGAGCCCAAGGACCGAAAGAGCTCCTACGCTGCCGACATCACCTACGGCACCAACAACGAGTTCGGCTTCGACTACCTCCGGGACAACATGGCCATCTACGCCCAGGAGCTGGTCCAGCGGAGCCATGCCTTCGCCATCGTGGACGAGGTGGACTCCATTTTGATCGACGAGGCCCGGACCCCTCTTATCATCTCGGGCCAGGGCGACCAGTCCACCCAGCTCTACCAGATCGTGGACCAGTTTGCCGCCCGGCTCAAGTGCCAGCGCTTCGCCAAAACTGACTCCAAGGAGGAGGAAGACCCGGACCTGGACGCCGACTACATCGTGGACGAGAAGGCCAAGTCGGTGTCCCTTACCTCCAAGGGCGTGGAGAAGGCGGAGAAGGCTTTTAACATTGAAAATCTCTCCGATCCGGAGAACGCTACCCTCTCCCATCACATCAACCAGGCCATCCGGGCCCGGGGCCTTATGAAGCGGGACATCGACTATGTGGTGAAGGATGGACAAATCATCATCGTGGACGAGTTCACCGGCCGGCTCATGTTCGGCCGCCGGTATTCCGAGGGCCTTCATCAGGCCATCGAGGCCAAGGAAGGCGTGGACGTCCAGCGGGAGAGCAAGACTCTGGCGACCATCACCTTCCAGAACTACTTCCGCCTTTACGGCAAGCTCTCCGGCATGACGGGTACCGCCATGACTGAGGAGGAGGAGTTCAACGGCACCTATGCTTTGGATGTCGTCGAGATCCCCACCAACCGGCCCATTGCCCGGGAGGATCACGATGATGTGGTCTATAAGACCGAAGCGGGCAAGTTCCGGGCGGTCATCCGCCAGATCCAGGAGTGCCATGAGAAGGGCCAGCCTGTGCTGGTGGGTACTATCTCCATCGAGAAATCGGAGCTTCTTTCGGAGATGCTGAAAAAGCAGGGCATCAAGCACAACGTCCTGAACGCCAAGAACCACGAGAAGGAAGCGGAGATCGTGGCCCAGGCGGGCAAGTTCGGCGCCGTCACCGTGGCCACCAACATGGCAGGCCGTGGTACCGATATCATGCTGGGCGGCAACGCTGAGTTCCTGGCTAAGGCGGACCTCCGCAAGCAGGGGATGAGTGACGAGCTCATTGCCGAGGCCACCGGCTTTGCCGAGACGGACAACCAGGAGATCATCGCCGCCCGAAAGGCTTTCCAGGAGGCCGAGGCCAAGTACAAGGAGGAGATTCGGCCCGAGGCTGACAAGGTCCGGGCGGCGGGGGGGCTCTTCATTGTGGGCACCGAGCGCCACGAGTCCCGGCGTATCGACAATCAGCTCCGGGGCCGTGCCGGCCGGCAGGGCGATCCAGGCGAGACCCGGTTCTACCTCTCCCTGGAGGACGACATCATGCGGCTTTTCGGTTCCGAGCGGGTCATGGGGATGATGGATAAGCTGGGGGTGGACGAGGATACCCCCATCGAGCAGAAAATGCTGACCAATGCCATTGAAAACGCCCAGAAACAGGTGGAGTCCCGGAATTTCCAGACCCGGAAGTCCACCCTGGAGTACGACGACGTCATGAACGCCCAGCGGGAGATCATCTACAAGCAGCGCCGCCAGGTGTTGGACGGGGAGGACTTGCAGCAGAGCATCGCCAAGATGCGCGTCTCCGTCATCGAAAACGCCGTCCAGGGCCATATAGGCGAACATGGCCATATGGACGCCGAGGGCTGGCAGGCCGCCACTGAGCACTTCCGGGGAGTGTTCCTGGACCCCAAGGAGCTCAATTATACCGATGAGGAGCTGGCAAACCTTTCCGCCCAGGAGCTTATCGACCAGCTCAGCAAGAAGGCGGAGGGCCTCTATGCCCGGAAGGAACAGGAGCTGACCCCCAACCTGATGCGGGAGCTGGAGCGGGTCATCATGCTCCGGGTGGTGGACGAATACTGGATGGACCATATCGACGCCATGCAGGAGCTCCGCCAGGGTATTGGACTTCGGGCCTACGGCCAGAGCAACCCGGTCATCGAGTACAAGCGGGAAGGTTTCGACATGTTTGAGGAGATGGTGGCCGCCATCCAGGAGGAGACGGTCCGCCGGCTCTATGTGGTCCGGGTCCAGCCCCAGGGCGAAGTAAAGCGGGAGCGGGTGGCCAAGGTCACCGGCACCTCCGGCGGCGGGGACCAGACGGTCCAGAAGCGCCCCGTGGTCCGCAAGGGGCTGAAGATCGGCCGCAACGACCCTTGCCCCTGCGGCAGCGGCAAGAAGTGGAAGAAGTGCACTTGCAAGGAGTACCACTCCGACGAGGATATGTAAAAGAAACGCCCCCGCCTTGCGGTGGGGGCGTTTCCCGCCCTTCCTGTTCCATTTATGGGGCACAACTATAATTGTTCGCAAAAAGTTTACAATTATAGTTGCATGGAAACGTCCCACCCTTGGGTGTGTTTTCCTTACATTTTGGAGGGGTTTTCAATCGTATAGTTTACATAATATAGAAAGGAGCCTTCCATGGATCTTATTGATGTGACCCTGGGCCAAGTTCCAGTCCAGACCTCTCACCGCCTCACCGCGGCGGATGTCCCCCACGCTTTTACCACCCGTCTGGGCGGTGTGTCGGAGGGGATCTACGCCTCCCTGAACCTGGGGAAGGGCCGAGGGGATGACCTCCAGAACGTCCGGGAGAACTACCGCCGGGTCTGTGCTGCCCTTGAGGTTGACATAACTAAGATGGTATTCTCCAACCAGGTCCACGGGGACGTGGTGCGGCGTGTTACTATGGAGGACGCCGGCAAGGGGCTGGACCGTCCCACGGACTATGAGGCCGACGGCCTGATTACAAATGTACCCGGCCTCACTTTGGTGGTGTTTGGGGCCGATTGCCTGCCCATCCTCCTCTGTGACCCAGTGAAAAAGGTCATCGCTGCCATCCATGCCGGCTGGCGGGGCACTGCTCTGGGCATTGCAGAGCGGGCGGTGGAAAAGATGGTGGGGGACTACGGCTGTGACCCCGGTCACATCCTGGCCGCCATCGGCCCCGGCATCTCCAAGTGCTGCTTTGAGACGGGGGAGGATGTGCCCCAGGCCATGAGAGAGGCCCTGGGGGCGGCGGCCGAACCCTATATTATGGAAAGTGGGAACGGTAAGTTCCACGTGGACTTGAAGGGCATTAACGCCCTGCGGCTCCAGCGGGCCGGGGTGCTGTCCACAAACATAGACACCTCCCCTGATTGCACATTATGTAAACCAGAAAAATATTGGTCCCACCGTTATACCAAAGGCCAGCGGGGCAGCCAGGCCGCCCTCATCAGCCTGAAATGAGGCCCGCCATGAAGAAGAACCAACTGCCCGTTCTGGGCTTGACCCTGGCTCTGCTCCTCACCGCCTGCACCGCTCCCGGCCAGGCGGAAGTTGCCCCTGAGCCTACTCCTACCCCCACCCCGGTTGTGGTGACCGAGACCCGGCCCTTTGCTCTGCCCTGCTACCCTGCCGGGGGCTTTCACCCCATCACCGGGTCCAACCGGCTGAACCTGACCCTGGCCCCCCTTCTATACCGGGGCTTGTTTGCCCTGGACAGCAGCTTTGAACCGCAGAAGGACCTGTGCGAAAGTTACAGCGTCAGCGAGGACGGTCTCACCTGGACCTTCGCGCTGACTGCGGCGAACTTCTCCGACGGTACTCCGTTGACTTCCGCAGAGGCTGCCGCTTCCCTGGAGCTTGCCAGACAGAGCAGCCGCTACGGTGGCCGGCTCTCCGGCGTGGCCCGGGTGACGGCGGGAGAGGGGGTAGTGGTGCTGACTCTGACTCGGCCCAACGGGGCCTTGCCTGCTCTGCTGGATATCCCCATCGTCAAGGAGACGGAGGACCCGCAGAGGCCCCTTGGCACCGGCCCCTATGCCCTTACCGAGGGGACGGAGGGCCTGGAGTTTACCGCCCAGCGGGAGGCTGTGCCCCTTCCCACCATTCCTCTCCGCACGATTGGAGCCAGCGACGATCTGGTCTACGCTTTTGACGCCCGGGAGGTATCTCTTGTGGACACAGATCTGACAGGGGCTAACGCCCTGGGCTTCTCCGGCCGGTTTGAGACCACAGACTACGCCACCACCACCTTTTTATATGTGGGCCTCAATATGGAAAGCGGGCCTTGCCAGGAGGTGCCGGTGCGGCAGGCTTTGGCCCGGATTTTTGACCGGGAGGATCTGGTGGAGCGGCTTTTGGCGGGCCACGCCAGGGCTTCCGCTCTGCCGGTTCACCCCGCCTCATCTCTCTATGATTCCGCCCTGGCGTCTTCTCTGAGCTGTGATCCGGAGGCGGCCCAAAGCCTTCTCACCGCTGCTGGCTGGACCCTGAGCGAGGAGGGGCGGCTCCAGAAAAACCGCAGCGGCCTGAGCCTCAGGCTGGTGGTGAACCAGGACAACACCTATAAGGTGCGCCTGGCGGACGCTTTGGGGGAGGCTCTGGAGGAGATGGGAATCGCCGTCACTGTGGACAAGCTGCCTTGGGACGATTTTGTCAGCGCCTTGGAAAAGCAGGATTTTGACCTTTATCTGGCCGAGACCAATTTGACGGCCGACTTTGACCTGGAGACCCTGTTGGGAGCCGCCGGAACTCTTAATTATGGCGGCTTTCGGGATGCTGAGACCGCCCAACTGCTGGAGACGTACCACGCCGCCCAGGGAGAGGACCGGACCCAGGCCGCCGCCCGGCTCTATGCCCGGGTGGCTGAGCTGAGCCCCATAGTCTCCCTCTGCTTCAAAAACGGCTCTCTTCTCACCCAGTGGGGGCAGGTCAGCGGAGCCAGCCCCACCCAGCGGGATGTGTTTTACGGCCTGGAAGGCTGGACCATCGCCCAATTCTGACGATTTTCTGACAAAACGCCCCACCGTCTTGACGGCCCCCTAAAGCCTTACCTATAATGGAAATAGGAAAACAGCCATTTTAGGGAAGGAGAGCTTTTCATGCACGATTTTTTGCAGTTGATCCTCCATATGCTCCATTATGGATTTCGGCGCTTTCTGGCGGTGGCTGGAATTTGCCTTCTGCTGGTGGGGATCGCTTATCTGGTGTACCGCAGGAAACACCAGCCGGGAGATACCTTTCCCTGGGGTAAGGCTCTGGCTTTTGTGCTTTTGGCCGGCTATACGGCGGTGCTGCTCTACGTCACTCTGCTGCGGCAGGTGGGGGGCGGCAGTCAACAGATGAATCTGCACCTCTTCCTGGCCTGGCGGGAGGCCTGGAACAACTTCTCGCTGCAAAACTGGCTGAATGTCTTTCTGAACATAGCTTTGTTCCTGCCCCTGGGCTTTCTTTTGCCCTTTCTGGGGAAAGCGTTTCAGAGCTGGGCCACCCCGGTTGTGGGGCTTGCAGTCTCCCTTGCCGTGGAGACAGCCCAGTATCTGCTGGAGCGGGGCATGTTCGATGTGGATGACCTTTTTACCAACTCTCTGGGGGCTTTGCTGGGCTTCTGTTTTGCTATGCTGCTGCTCCGGCTCTTCCCGGGCCGGGGAAAATCCCGGCGGGGCTGGGCGCCCTATCTGGCCTGTCCTGTGGCCTTTGGCGTGTTTCTTCTGGGGCTGTTTGGCTGGTATGCCGTCAAGCCCTACGGCAACCTGCGGGAGGCCTCCGCCTACACCTATGACCTCCGGAGCCTGAACTGGCAGGTACAGTGCCAGTTGGACGATGCCGTCCAACTTGTGCCCACCTATTGGGCGGAGCCCTTCACCAAGGAGACCTGCGAGGTCTTTGGGGCAGAATTTGCCCGCACCGCCGGTATCGAGTTTCCCGACGCCTACTATTACGATGACCTAACCATATTTTCCAACCATTCCACTGGGGACTTTCTCAACGTCACCTACCATGACCGCAGCTACGAATACAGCGCCTCCTCCTGGGGCCTCACCGGCACGGAGGGGGAGGAGGAAACACTTCGGGGGAAGCTGGCCGCTTTTGGGATCCAAATTCCGGCCCAGGCAGAATTCACCTATGAAGGAGACGGTTGGCACAGCTTCACCGCTAATCTGGCGCCTGTCGGCGATCAGGTGGTCAATGGGACGCTCCGGTGCGAGTATCTGGAAAACGGCCGGATCGGCGAGATCGAAAACGCTATTGTTACCCTGTCCCCCTATCGCGAGGAGGAGGTCATCAGCGCCCGGGAAGCCTTTGACCGCCTGCAAAGGGGAAAGTTCCAGGGGGCGGAGGGCCTGGCCCGTCTGGAGCCGGAAGGGGTGCGCGTTCTGTCCTGCGCCCTCACTTACCGGTCGGATACGAAGGGCTGTTACCAGCCGGTCTATGAATTCCTTTTGGAGCCTGTGGGCGCGGATATACCGGGCGTCGGCCCGGGGACGTACCTTATCCCGGCGATGAAATAGACCCTGCAAAACTGTGGAATGTTTCACATGAAACATTTGTTTGATAAACGGAGAGGTGAAAAAATATGAAAGCCAATATTTTAGTGGTGGATGATGAGCCCGAGATCGCCGATCTGGTATCGGTCTACCTCCGGGGAGAGGGCTTTCAGGTCTTTCCCTGCGGAACGGGTACCGAGGCATTACAGGTGGTGCGAAACGAAAAGATCGACCTTGCAGTGCTGGATGTGATGCTGCCCGACATTTCGGGCATGACCCTCTGCGCCGAAATTCGCCGTACCTGCCAGTTTCCCATCCTGATGCTCACCGCCAAGACGGCTGACACGGACAAAATCACCGGCCTCACCGTGGGGGCAGACGATTATATGACCAAGCCCTTCAGCCCTCTGGAGCTGGTGGCCCGGGTGAAGGCCCAGCTTCGGCGGTACACCAGCTACAATAACGGTGAGAAGGAGGGGGAGGACGTTCTCAATGTGAGCGGCCTTACCATCAACAAGACCACCCACCAATGCTGGCTCTATGATGAGCCCATGAGCCTGACTCCTATCGAGTTCGACATTCTCTGGTTCCTCTGCGCCAACCGGGGGCGGGTCATCTCCGCCGAAGAGCTCTTTGAGACGGTTTGGGGGGAAAAATATCTGGACCGGAACAACACCGTCATGGTCCACATCCGCCGCCTGCGGGAAAAGCTGGGGGAGACCAGTGACCGGAAATTTATCAAGACGGTCTGGGGCGTAGGATATAAGGTAGAGTGATTTTTTCAATAAAATGAGAAAATTTGATTGACAATGAGCCGGGAATCGGGTATACTAATTCATGCCCTTCTCAAAAAGGGCTGTATGGCGGCATAGCTCAGTTGGCTAGAGCACACGGTTCATACCCGTGGTGTCCCCGGTTCAAATCCAGGTGCCGCTACCAAATCCCCTGGGCGCCCGGATGGGCGCCCGCCGGGGAACTTTAGGCGACTTGGATGCGCCGTTCCTCACCATGGCGCGTTGGTCAAGCGGTTAAGACACCGCCCTTTCACGGCGGTAACATGGGTTCGATTCCCATACGCGTCACCACGTCAGAAGAAACCGATTCCGTTCCGCTTTCGCCGTTTCGGCGAAAGCTGCACATCCATCGGTTCCTTCTTCCTTCTCCCCACAAAAGCTGAAGCATCGCTTTTGTGGGGTCCCGAAGGTCAAGATCTTTGGGAAAATATCTGGAGGCTTAGCTCAGCTGGTTAGAGCGCTTGCTTCACACGCAAGAGGTCACAGGTTCGAGTCCCGTAGTCTCCACCAAAAAATCACGTCACCCGGTAGGGTGGCGTGATTTTTTCATGGAGACTCGGACGAGAACCGGGTGAGATACGTCAGCCGTTGGCGGCTGTGCATAAGAGACATTTTGTGCTTGGCATCATCCGTCGAAAGGAGAAAGATGAATATTTCCGATTGATTTGCGGAAAAAATTGCTGTGGAGTTATCAACTTCCCTATACTAAGATATTTATGGAATATTATCGAAGGAAGGGGTCGTTGTTTTCGTGGATTTGTTCACTCGGCAGCTTTTGGATTATTTAAGTGAAGACAAAGCCATCACTGCGGCCCAGCTGGCTGCTTTGTTAAACGTCAGCGAGCGTACTGTACGGACCAGGCTGGGAGACCTTGGGAAGGATTTGGAGCGCCACGGGGCCCGGTTGATTGCCCGGCGGCGGGTAGGATACAGCCTGGAGATCGTGGACCGTGACGCTTTTGACGCCTGGCAGAAAAACGGAGACACCGGGGAGAACGTCATTCCCGGGACTTCGGCCGAACGGGTGCAGTTCATTCTGCTCTACCTGCTGGGGCATGATGACTATGTGAAGCTGGACGAGCTGAGCGAAGCGCTTTATATCTCCCGCACCACAGTGACCACAGACCTGAAACAGGCGGAGAAAATTTTGGAGCAGTACCATCTGACCATTGAGCGGCGGCCCAATTACGGCATTCGCCTGACGGGAAGCGAATTTGACCGGCGCATCTGTATCGCCAAACAGTTTGCCTTCAATGACGCTTTGGCCAGAAATGAGCTCGCACAGCTGAGAACGATCCTTTTTGATGTGATGAAAAAGCTTTCCTTCCACATGGCGGAAAATGCGCTGGAGGCCATGGCGGCCCATCTGTATGTCGCCAATGAGCAGCAGCGGCGGGGCCACCCCATGGTCTATCCTCCGGCGGTCCGCGCTGAGCTGGAAAAAAACCTGAGCTTTGAGTCCCTGACCGCGGCCAGGCACCTGAGCCGGGAGATGGAAAAGCACACAGGGGTCCACTATAATGAGGACGAGACCCTTTACCTTGCGATCCATCTAAGCGGCAAGTCCCTTTCGGGCAGCGCCTCGACAGTGGATGAGGACCAGATCGTTTCCAAGCAGATGGATGTACTGATCGACCAGATGCTGGAGACCGTCTATGAGGCGCACCGGCTGGATTTCCGCGGTGATATGGAGCTCCGGAAAGCGCTGAAACAGCACATGATCCCCCTGCATACCCGCCTGCGGTTCAACATCCCCCTGACAAACCCCATTTTGGACCACATAAAAGTACAATATTCTTTGGCTTTTGTGGTGGCCTCCACCGCCTGCACGGTGCTGCGGGAGCATTACGGCAAGGCGATCCCTCAGGACGAAACGGGGTATATCGCCATCCTCTTTGGCCTCGCCATTGAGAAGCGGGACCGGGGGACCCGAAAACGCAACATTGTGGTGGTCTGTGCTTCGGGCCGGGGAACGTCCCAGATGTTCCTTTATAAATGCAAGCAGGCCTTTGCCGATTATATCGACCACATCTACGAAAAGACGGTCTATGAACTTTCCGAGATGGACTTTGAGACGCTGGCCATCGACTGCATTTTCACCACCATTCCCCTGGAAATGGAGCTGCCGGTGCCGGTGTATCAGGTTTCTCCCTTCCTGGATAACCAGGAGATCGAAACCTACGAGCGGATCTTTGCCCAGGACGATGCAGATTTTTTGAACGACTATTTTGACGCCCGCCTGTTTCTGCCCCAGTTAAAAGGGACCGAAAAAGGGGAAGTGCTGAAGCAGATGTGCGACTATGCCTCTCAGTTCAAAGCCTTGCCCGGGGACTTTTACGAGCTGGTCATGAAACGGGAGGAGATGGGCCAGACCGATTTCGGCAACCGGGTGGCCATCCCTCACCCTTGTAAGGTGGTATCTCAGGAGCCCTTTGTGGTGACCGCCATATTGGACAAGCCCATCTGGTGGGGCCACAACGAGGTCCAGGTGGTGTTTCTCATCTCTCTGCCCAAGGCGGACAAGGGGACGGTGGAGAGCTTTTACCGGGCTATGCTGAACTTCCAGGCGGACAAGGTTCTGGTCAAAAACGTGGTGAGGCAGCCCACATTTGCCAATCTGATGCAGGCGTTCCGGGAAGCAAGCCTGCGCTGAGTAAAATGATGTATGACCGTGGAAGAGGTCATACATCATTTTGCTTTTATAATATATGCACAAAAATTACCGGATTTAAGATGGAAATTTATACTGTGGAGATCGCGGGACCCTTCCGCTAAAATGACCATAGTGGAAACGGCAAGGAACCAACCGTTTCAAAACCCCGAAGGGAGCTATGAACATGAACGACGAAGCCTATGAGGTCGCCCTCCAACTCATCCTGGATGCCGGCGATGCCCACTCCAGCGCCATGCTGGCCATCCAGGCGGCCCGGGAGTTTCGGTTTGAGGATGCTGAGGGACTGATCGGTCAGGCAGAGGCCAGCTTGACCAGCGCCCATAACGTCCAGACCGATACCATCCAGGCCGAAGCCAGGGGGGAGTCTGCGCCCCTGAACCTCATTATGGTCCATGCCCAGGACCACCTGACCATGGCGCTGATGAGTGTGGACAACGCAAAAGAGTGTCTCAACATCTACCGCATGATCGCAGAGCTGAAAAACAAATAAAAATCAGAGAGGAAATGTAGTATGAACGGTTTTATTGAACTGCTGCAAAAAGTCCTGATGCCCATTGCAGCTAAAATGAACGCCAGTAAATACATCCGGGCCATGCGTGACGGCTTCGTGCTGTCTCTGGCCTACACCATGGTGGGCTCCATCCTGACCTCTATTTTCTCCATTCCTGCCCTTGCTGACTGGTTCGGCGCTGAGACCATGGGCGCCATCCAGGCCTTTGTAAACCCCACCACCGTCATGACCAACTCCATCATCTCCATCTTTGTGGTGGTCGGTATCGGGTATTCTTTCGCCAACCAGGAGGGGGGAATCAACCCTCTCCATGGTGCGGCAACCGCTCTAGTCATGTTCCTCATGACCTGCCCCTACACCATTGATGTGGGTGATGGCAAGACCATCACCGGCCTGGACTTCAGCTATGTGGGCGCCAAAGCCATCTTCACCGCCATCTTCTTTGGCTTTGTGGGCGTAAAGATCTATAAGTGGGCAGTCACCCATAAGCTGTCCATCAAGCTGCCCGACAGCGTGCCCGCCTCCATTCAGGATTCCTTCACCTCTTTCCTGCCCGCCGGCATGGCCATGCTGATCGCCCTTGTGATCCGCTTCCTCTTTGGCCTGACCCCCCAGGGCAACATGACCGACTTCATTTTCTACTGGGTCCAGCGGCCCCTGTCCGGCATTGCACTCAGCTATCCCGCCATGCTGCTCATGGGTATGCTCAACAACCTGTTCTGGTTTTTTGGCCTCCACGGCCAGACCATGGTCAGCTCTGTGTGGCGTCCCTTCCTGACCCAGGCCAGCACCGAGAACATTGAGGCGCTGGCCGCCGGCCAGGCTCTTCCCAATCTAATCAACAATGGCTTCTCTGGTTCCTTCATTATGTATGGGTTCTGGATCTCTGTACCTCTGCTCATTGCCCTGTTCCTCTACACCAAGAGGCATAAGCGCAATGACTGGCATGATGTGGCTAAGATCGGTCTGGCTCCTGGCCTGTTCAATATCTACGAGCCCCTGATGTTCGGCTTCCCCCTGGTGCTGAATCCCTTTGCGTTGATCCCTATGCTGCTGACCCCCATTATTTCCTGCACGGTGGGATACTTCGCCTGTCTGTTTGGTATTCTGCCTTACGCCACCGGTGTGGGACTTCCCATCACCACACCCGTGGTTATTTCCGGCCTTTTGCAATTCAACTCTGTTACTGCCGGCCTGATTCAGCTTGTTTTGATGATCCCCCTGACCGCCATGTGGTATCTCTTCCTGGGCATTCAGGACCGCTCCGAGCGGCAGTCCGGGGTCTACAAGGAAGAGGAGGAAGAGAGCAATGCGGCGAAATAAGGTGCTGGGCACCCTGTACGGCGCCGCCTACGGGGACTCCCTGGGGGCTATCACCGAGTTTCGCTCCCGCAGGGACATTGCCCAGGCCTTTCCTGGCGGGTACCGGACCTACGCCCCTTCCATCAGCTTCATTACCAGTGAGATCACGCCCGGCTGTGTCACCGACGACTTTGGCTCCTCCTGCTACTTCATGCAGAAGATCCTTCGCCATGAGGGGGATTTTGACCGGGGCATCGCCGTGGAAGCCGTCTTGGAATGGTCCAATGACCCCATCGTATTTGCCAAATATGCCGGGCGGAACACCAAATCCGCCATGGAACGGCTGAAAGAGGGCACTGTCATTGACGAGGAGGCCCGCAAGCGTCACTTCGGGCAGGCCAACACCAACGGAGCCGCCATGAAGGTTTCGCCCATTGGATTGCTGGCCAGGGGAGACCAGGAGCTGGCGGTGCAGTATGCGCTGGATCTGGCCTATCCCACCCACTACAACAGCGCGGCAGCTTCCGCCGCGGCGGCCATCGCCTGTGCCATTGCCGCCGCCCAGGGGGAGGACGCCACATTGGACGGTATCTTTTCCGCCGCCGTCGAGGGTTGCCGAAAGGCCCGGCTTCAGGTGGAAGAGGAGGGCTGTGCCGCCTTCGGACCCTTTACGGAGGAGCACATCAAGTGGGCCATCCAAATGGGCCAGGCGTGCGAAAGCACAGACGCGCTGCTGAACGTTCTGGAGGGACAGATCGGCACCGGCATCAGCGTGCAGGAGTCCATTCCCGCCGTTTTTGCCATCATTGCCGGGACCAAGGGAGATTTCCATAAGGCCCTCTTCTGCGCCAGCAATGCCGGCGGTGATACCGATACCATCTCCAGCATGACAGGCGCCATCCTGGGCGGCCTCCACGGTGTGGAGGTCCTCCGGGAGGAGGATATTCGGCGGATCCAGGAGGTCAATGCCTTCCTGTGCTTGCAGGAAACTGTTGAGGCGTTTGCCGACCTGATTTGTAATTAAGAAAGGGGAAAATCAACCATGACAAGAATTTTGCTTTCCTGCGCTCTGGGCATGTCCACCGGAATGCTGATGGAGCGGATGCGGGACGCGGCCAAGGAGCAGAGCAAGGAGATCAAGGTCTGGGCGGTGGATACCGGTTCCATCGCCGCCAACGAGGGTGAGTTCGACGTGCTTTTGCTGGGCCCCCAGGTGTCCTATTTGCTCAGCGATATGCAGAAGAAGTACGGCGACAAGGTGCCTGTGTCCGGCATCAAGCCCATCGACTACGGCCGGATGAACGGTGCTGCCGTGCTGGCCTACGCCGAAGAGCTGATCGCCAATTTCGGAAAGTAACAGGATCCGGTAAGAATGATTTAGAAAACGCAGCGAGCTGCCGTCCGGACGGACGGCAGCTCGCTGCATTTTTGTAGATGAGGCACGGTGTGCTGTTTTTGGTATTACGAAGGCTCACCTTAGAAGATACTGGTGATAGCGTTCCAAAGGTCCCGGAACATGGCCTTGATCCGGCCCCAAAAAGTGGTTTTCTCTTGGACGGTAGACGCTTCGCTACCGGAGGAGGGCTCCTGCTCCGCCTTGATCTCCTGGGTGCGCATTACATACTGAACGCTGTTGGGGGTGCTGTTCCGGGAAGAGGTCATGGACTGGGGCTTGGCGCCGGCGTCAATGAGAAGGAGATTGTCGCTCTCACCGGTGTGACTGTTCCATTCCTCCTCAATGAGGTCGCTGACATCCGTTTTGGCACTGCGGATATTGCCCGTTTCGCCCAGGCCGGTGGTGGAGCGGCGCAGGACATCCGCAAGGCCGGTAAGGGCCTGCCGGGTGCCGGCGTCCAGGGAAGGGCCGCTGTTTTTCAGCAGCTTTTCTGCCGAAGATGCACTGTTCACCAGGGCAGAAATGCTTTCCGACGCGGAATCCAGGAAGGTCCTGGCATCGGTGAGGGACTGCTGGAGCTCAGGATCATTTTGATCCATGATGGCGGTGAGTTCTCCCACCTGTGCCAGGGCGGTGTCCAGATTTCCATTGAGCTTCAGGGCTAGCGCTGCGGCGCTGCCCAGATTGGTGGCGAGCCGGGGCAGGGAATTATAATACCGGTCCCCGTCGTCGATGGCTTCCTCCAGCACGTTGCAAAGCTGCTGAAGGTCTCCGCTGACGCCGTTAGAGCCCAAAGCGCTGCACAGGGCCGACAGGCCGGTGATGAGAGGCTTTGTTTGGGTATCCACGGTGTTCACCAGCTTTTTCAGTTCTTCAAGGGTCATATTGTTCTGGTCCAGCAATGCCTGAAGAGACTGAATGCTCTCCATCTGCTTTTTGTATTCGTCGGTCTGGGCGTAGGTCCACAGGGCTACCAGCTGAGCCGCCTGGGCCTGGGCCTGTTCGGCGGACAGGCTGCCGCCCTGGGCAGTCTGGAAATAGGCGGCGGCGAAGGCCTCAAAGGTGGTCCCTTCCGGAATGCCGTCCTTGGCGGTGTCCGATTCGTACATTCCCCGCAAAGCGGCCAACTGAGCGGCCTGAGCCTGGGCGGCTTCGGCGGGCATCCCCTCGCCCTGGAAATACCCGGCGGCAAAGGCCTGGAAGGTGGTTTCGGCAGGGATGCTCCCGCCTGCCAAAGCTCCCTGGTAGGCGGTATAGAGGGTATTGATCTCCGCTGCCTGGGCCTGAGCGGCTTCGGCGGACAGGCCGCCCCCGGCGGGGGTCATGAGAGCGGCGGTAAGGTAGGCCTGGAAGGTGGTGGAGGCGGGCACACCGCCGGCGGCTAGCTTGGCTTCATAGGCGTCGTGGAGCTGATCGGCCTGAGCCACCGTGTTTTGCAGTTGGGTCACGGTCATCTGGGTGCCGTTTATGTTGATGGCAAGGTCGCCGTTGGCCGCAGTCTCCAGCTGATTCAGCTGGTCTTGCAGACCCTTCAAGCTGCCCAAGCAGTTGCCCAACTGATCCACGGACCGGGCCAGCTTGCCCAGGTCCTCGCCAAGATCCTCAGTCACCCACTGGATGCTGTCCAGGTCGTCACCAACGCCGCTGAGCAGTTTTTGAAGCTGGGACAGATTGGTTTTCATGGACTTCAGGATGGTTTCATTTTCCTCGATGGTCGGCCGGAGATCGGTGAGGTTGGCGCTCATGCTGTCCAGCTGGGTTTTCACCTGCGTCAGCGTTCCTTGCAGAGTGGCCAGATGGTCCCCCATGGGGGCCATGGAGTCGGTCATGGGACCGGCGGCCGCCAAAGCGGCGTCCAGGCTGTCATAGACCTCCCCTTTGCCCTGGGAGATGGTGCCCCGGGCCTGGTTCAGCCGGTCCAGGCCGTTGGCGGCCTCCGCGAGGCTTCCGCTCATGCCGTCCAGAGAGCTGAGGATCACGTCCAGGCTGTTGTCCAGGGTGTGGTAGGCGTCCTCCACCTCCTCCTTGGCTTCCCGAAGCTCACTTACCTTTTCGATCTGCTGGAGAGTGGCGGGGACGGCCAGCAGGACCAGACCGGGGAAGGAGAAGTCTTCGCTGCCCACCCGGATGGCAAAGTGCTGTTCCTCCCCGGGAAGGACGGCAAAGAGGACGGCACGCAGGTTGCCGATGAGCTGAACCTCGGCCCCCGGAGCCTCCAGGGAGACGATCTCGTCGTCATTGAAGGCGGTGGCGGCGGTGAGGACCAGATTGTGGCGGAGATACTCGGAGGCCTTGGGGTTGGGATAGACATCCAGGTCGATCTCGAAAAGTCCCGACTTGCCTCCCAGCTCTTCCGCCAGGGCGGGGGCACCGTTGTGCTTGTAGGATACCGAAACGGTCCAGGGGAGCTCCTCAAAGGGACGGGTGGTTTTTCCCTCAAAGTAGAACTTTTCCGGGATGTCCTCTCCCAGGTCAAAGGTGACGGTGTCCCCGTCAAGCTGGGGCTCCAGAGTGTTGGTCAGGTTGATAATTTCGTCATAGCCGCCCCGGTCGGTGATGACGCTGCTTCCGTTGGTGCGGTAGCTCTTCACCACGCTGGCGTCGGTGAGAGCGCCGTAATAGTCCAATGTGGCGTAGTAGGCTTCGTCATAGCTGGGGGCCAGGGCGGCGGCCGAGGCGGCGGGGAGGCTCCCCAGAAGCATGGCGCCGGCCATGGTGAGGGACAGGATACGTTTACTGTTCTTCATGGGTTTGGTTCTCCTTTCCTTGGGAAACGGCGAGGGTGGGTTCTCGCTCCCCCTCAGGGGGCTTATTTTCCCCCTCAGGGGTCATATGCTCCCCCGACAGGGGGGCGCGCCAGCGGAGGCTGGTTTTGCTGATGAGGGGCTCAAAGGTCACCAGCAGAG
The DNA here is from genome assembly GCA_022800215.1 of Oscillospiraceae bacterium. Lineage (GTDB taxonomy): Bacteria > Bacillota > Clostridia > Oscillospirales > Oscillospiraceae > Vermiculatibacterium. Next base: position 27,623 of record JAAWPV010000009.1, read on the forward strand.
CGGGCAGCAAGAAGAGGATGCACAGGGCGGAAATAAAGGAGCCCCGGGCCAGCATGATGCAGATGCTGCTGATGATCTCGATCTTGGAGATGAGGCCCACCCCCAAAGTGGCGCAGAAGAGCACCAGGGCGCTGGTGATGATGGAGGAATCGGCGGCGTTGGCGGCGGCCAAAATGGCCTCCTGCCGTGCCTTGCCCTTTTGCAGCTCCTCCCGGAACCGGGTGGTCATCAAAATGGCGTAGTCCACCGTGGCGCCAAGTTGGACACAGCCGATGACAGTGGGGGCAACAAAGGGGATCACGGTCCCTGTGAAGTAGGGGACCCCCTGGTTGATGCAGATGGCCAATTCAATGGCGGCCACCAGCAGAAGAGGCACCGACAGGGAGCGGAAGGTGAGCAGGATGATAATAAAGATGGCGGCGATGGAGATGTAGTTGGTGACTTGGAAATCCACATCGGCGATGTCGATGAGGTCCTTGGTCAGTACGGCTTCGCCGGTCATCTTGGCCTCCGGGTCGTAGGACTTGAGAATGCCGTCCAGCTCCTCCACCTGCCGGCCCACCGCGTCGGAGGCGGTCTCATAGGCGGAGTTGATCATCATGATCTGCATTCCGTCCCGCTTGCAGATATCCAGGATGTCCTGGGGGATGAAGAAGTCCGGGATGGCGTTGGAGACCAGCTTATCAAAGGCCACCACCGACTCGATGCCCTCCACCTGCTCTATCTCGTCCAGCATCTTCATCACCTGGTCGTGGGGCAGGTCGTCCCCCATGACCACAAAGTGGCTGGAGGCCATGTTGAACTCCTCCTTCAGCTTGTTGGTGGCCACGATGGAGGGCATATCCTGGGGCAGGGCTTCGTCCAGTTTGTAGTAGATGCCGGCGTGGTTCTGCCCGTAGAGGGCGGGAGCAAAGGCGATGAGGAAGAGGACCACAAAGGCCTTGTTGTGGCGGATGACGAACCGGTTTGCCTTGCTGAGGTCGGGCATGAAGACTCGGTGGGTGTGCCTGCGGATAGGTCCATCCAGCAGCAGGAGGATGGAGGGGAGCACCAGTACCACCGTGGCCACGCCGATGACCACGCCCTTGGCCATGACGATGCCGATGTCCCGGCCCAGAAGGAGCCGCATAAAGCAGAGGGCCACGAAGCCTGCCACGGTGGTCAGGGAGCTGCTGGACAGGGAGGTGAAGGCGGCCTGGATGGCCACCGCCATGGCGTCCCGGTTGTCGTCATAATTGTGCCGCTCCTCCTCATACCGATGGTAGAGGAAAATGGAGTAGTCCATGGTGACGCCAAGCTGCAAAACAGCGGCGATGGCCTGGGTAATGTAGGAGATCTGCCCTAAGAAAATGTTGGTACCGAAGTTGTAAAGGATAGCCATGCCGATGCTGAGAAGGAAGGCCACAGGCAAAAGCCAGGATTCCATGGTGGCGGCCATCACCAGCAGGGAGAGGAGAACGGCCAGACCCACGTAGAGGGGAAGCTCCTGGTCCACCAGGTCCTTGGTGTCCTTAATGACAACCGAAAAACCGGCCAGGAAACACTTTTGATTGCAGAGGTGCCGCACCTCGTCGATGGCGGCCATGGTTTCCTCTGAGGCACCGGGGTTTTCATACTGGACGATCAGCATGGTGGCGTCCCCGGAGAAGAACATATCCCGCAATTCCGCGGGGAGGAAGTCTTTGGGGATCTGAATGCCGGCGGCGGAGGAGATCCACAGAGCGCTGGAGACCCCGGGCACCTCCTGAATGTCTTTGCAGAGCTGGTTGGTGTATTCAGGGGGCATCTCCTCCACGATGAGCATGGTGGTGGCCGCCATGTGGAAGGGTTCTTCCAGCAGCTTCTCCCCCTGGGAGGAGTCCAGATCGGGGGGCAGGTAGGTCAGAATGTCGTAGTTGATCCGGGTAGCGGCGGCGCCTGCAAGGCAGACCATCAGCAGCGCCATGGCGGCGGCCATGACCCGCTTGGGATTTCGGGTCAGGGAATGAGCGATTTTTTCAAGCAACGGTATCACCTCTGGGAAAATGAAAAGATGGCGTCAGGAGTTGGAATCGTCTTCTTCTACGGTGTACTCCGCGTCGATGACGTCGGGGTCGGAGCGGCGGGGAACTTTCACAGTGTAAAGGCATACCAGCAGGTTTTCCCCACCGTGAAGCATGAGGGCGGCTCCCATGAGCCGAACAAGGGCCCGGCTGCTCTCAAAGGGCCGCAGGAGAAGCGAGGTGCCAACCGCCATCCCCGCAATGGAGACGAGCAGGATGGCCCACCATTTCTCCATGCCGAAGTGCTTGGCGTCGATGGAGGTCTGGAGCCGGAGCACGCTGTCCACCAGCAGAATGAGGCCGATAACGATGGGCAGGTTGCTGAGCACGTCCCGGGGATGGAGGATGAGAACACCCCCCAAGATGATGGTAAGCAGCCCCACCGCCAGATCAAACTGGAAGGCCAGGCGGTAGAGGTCGTTGGAAAAATAGCCCAGCAGCCGGATAATGCCGTAGAATACCGAGACGACGCCTAACGCGATACAGATGGCGGTGGCCGAGACCCCGGGCCAGATGAGCAGGCATCCGCCGCCCAGGATCAGGGCCGCGGACAGCAGGACGAAGCCGGCTTTGGCAGAGCGAACAAAGCGCATATGAGGTTCCTCCTTTCACAATGTCCTTGCAGGAGATACCATACACCCGGCAGGGGGAGGGGGACAATGGACAAAAAAGAAAGGGTGTGTCAAAAGGTGATGATTTCCCTAAAGTGTCACCCTGGGGGAGAAAATGAAGGGCGGGATATTGACGAGCGGGGAAATTTTGTGTAAATTATGATTGTCGGTAAGGGGGAACACACGATGTCCAACATGACGAAACGGGTGCTGGCCGCGTCGCTGAAAAAGCTGCTGGGTCAGATGCCTCTGGATAAGATCACCATTCAGGATCTGGTCAACGAGGCCGAGGTGAGCCGCAAGACCTTTTACTATCATTTCCAGGATATCTACGACCTTTTGGAGTGGGCGTTGGTGGATGAGGGGAAACGGGTGTTGGAAGCCCACGGCGCTGAGGCCTCCTGGCAGGAAAAGATGTGGAATACCTTTCAATATTTCCAGGGGAATCAGGCTGTGATCCTGAACATTTACCGCTCTATCCAGAAGAACGGCGAGCTTTTGGAGCGGCATACCTCCCGGCTGATCTATCCCCTGCTGGAGCAGCTTTTTGAAGCGCAGCCCCGGCATGAGGAGGTGGCGGAGGAGGACCGGCAGTTTTTGCTGGAATTTTATTCCTATGGCGTGGTAAAATTTTTCCTTTACTGGGTGGGAAACGGCATGAAGCCGGAGCCCGAGCAGATGATGAGCCGCCTCAACCGGCTTTTCGATGGCAGTATGGAGGATTTCATCCGCCGCTATGTGGAGAGCGCCGAAGAGAAAAAATAAAAAAGCGCCGGACAGGAGGATATCCTGTCCGGCGCTTTTTTGAAAAAATAATGCGGATTATCTCCGGTAGGAGGTCTTCCGGTGAACCTTTTGCAGGTTATACCGAATTGCCGTAGTTCGGTGTCATGGTGATATTGGAGTGCCCCATAATGTACTGCAACGCTTTGGGCTTCTCAATGCAGCAGCTCGTTTCCTTACTCCTAAGAAGCTGGTGGTCTAATGGCATCCTTGAACTGAATGGGCTGGATGAACCAGACAAAGATCCGGGTTCCGGCAATGGCGAAGAAAAAGGCGAAGAAGGCCCTTCCCCACAGGGCGGACTTGGGCATGAAGAGCATAGCCATCAAAATGCCGAACCGGGCGGAGGAGATGGCAGTCCCTGTGGTGGGGGAGACAAGCATACATGCTCATCGCATTGCGGGTTATATGAGTTGGCATAGCGTGACCACGTGAAAAATACAAGGGAAAATCTGCTTAATATGGTCTGGACAGAGGAATGGGAAATTGTACATTGTTCTGTCACCAATCTTCCCTTTTCTCCAGCAGTGTGATACAATAAATAAACCGCAAATGATTCAAGCAAGGAGTGAAGGTTATGAACCCGAGAAAAAAGAATGCCCCCAATATTCTTCTGGTGACGGCAGATCAGCTCCGCTGGGACTATGTCCGGGCTTACCAGAGGGAGGGCTTCATGGAGACCCCCACCCTGGACGCCTTGGCGGCGGAGGGCTGCCTCTGTGAGCGGGCCTATTCCCCCAACCCGGTGTGCATTCCAGCCCGGCACAACCTCATCACCGGCCTGCCCGCCCGGTTCCACGGCTTTGATGACAATTACTTTGGGGAAACCGCCAAGCCCTGCCCCTGGGACCTGCCTACCTTCGCACAGATTTTGTCCGACTGCGGCTATGCCACGGCGGCCATCGGTAAGATGCACTTCCAGCCGGAGCGCCGGGCCACAGGCTTTGACCTTTTTGAAAACAGCGACGAGGTAGTCTACGACATCGCGGAGGACGAGTACGCCCAGTTCCTTCGGGGAAAAGGCTACGGCCATGTGGGCTCCTTCCACGGAGTCCGCAACGCCCTCTATATGCAGCCCCAACAGTCTCTTCTGCCCGAAGAGCTTCATGGCTCAGCCTGGGTGGCTGACCGGTCCATCCGCTACATTAAGAGCCAGGCCACCCGCCAGCGGCCCTTCCTCCTTTGGACGGGCTTCATCCATCCCCATCCCCCCTTTGATATTCCAGAGGGCTGGGCCCATCTGTATGACGGGAAGATCCCGCCCCACACCTCCTCCAAAACGCCCCTTTCCAAGCTGGCGGAAGAGAACAAGTGTATCGCCGACCTTCCCGACGAGGAGAACATCAACCGTATGCGGGAGCTTTACGCCTCGGCGGTGTCCTTTATGGACTATAACCTGGGCCGTATCCTGAAAACCTTGGAGGAAGAAGGACTGAAGGACAACACCCTGGTGGTCTTTGTCTCCGACCACGGGGAGATGCTGGGGGATCTGGACACCTACCAGAAGTTCCTGCCCTATGAGGCCTCCTGTCATATCCCCATGCTGCTGCGCTGGCCCGGACACATCGCCGCAGGCAGCCGACGGACAGATTTCACCGACCTCAACGACCTGCTGCCCACCTTCCTGGATGCGGCGGGGACCACCTACCCCGGCAGAGAGGTATTACCCGGGGAATCCCTGCTGACCGAAGCGCCGAAAAAGGACCGCTCCGTCCAGTATGTGGAGCATCAGCACGGCAGCAAGCGCTGGTGCTGCCTGGTGGGTCAGCGGTATAAGTACGTCTATTCCTACGGAGACCGGGATCAGCTCTTTGACCTGCAGGAGGACCCGGAGGAGCAGGTGGACCTTCTCTGGGGGGAGCCGGCTGCGGACATTTTGCCCATCCGGGACGAGATGAAGGAAAAACTGCTGGCCTATGAGGAGCGCTGGGGCCTTCCCGGCTATGTGGAGAACGGGCAGTTTGCCCAGTATCCGCCCTATGAGATCCAGACCTATCAGGAGACCTGCTTCCCTTTCTATATCCAGGATCCCGGAGATCCGGAGCGGACCCCTCTGGCGGAGGAGATCCTGAAGGCCATTGAGAAGGAGCCTTCCGTCCATCTGGAAAATCTTCACATCCGGGAAATGCTGACCCAGCTGGGCCGGATGAGCGATGAGGATGTGGATGAGCTGCTGGAAAAGGCCCGAAAGCAGGGCAATTAAAGGGAGGGGAAGACCATGCCCCCGGTGAGTGTTCTTGTCAAACCGGCCTCCTCGGCCTGTGATATGCGCTGCAGCTACTGCTTTTACCGGGATGTGTCCGGCCATCGGGAACATGCCTTTGAAGGGATGCTCTCTCTGACGGACATGGAGAAGGTCATCGTGGCCGCCATGGAGTACGCCGAGGGATACTGCTCCTTCGCCTTCCAGGGGGGTGAACCCACCCTGGCGGGGTTAGACTTTTTCCGCAAAGCGGTGGAGCTGGAGAAAAAGCACTGTAAGCCCGGAATGGCGGTCTACAACTCCATCCAGACCAACGGCCTGAGCCTCGATGAGCCCTGGGCCGGGTTCCTGGCGGAGGAACATTTTCTGGTGGGCCTTTCCCTGGACGGTCCGCCGGAGCTTCATGACCGGAACCGCAAGGACAACCGGGATAAGGGCACCTGTGACCGGGTGGTGAAGGCTGCCCGGCTGCTGGAGCGGTTCGGGGTGGAATTCAACATCCTCTGTGTCCTCACTGGGCAGAATGCCCGCGCCGTCCAGCGCATTTACAACTTCTATAAAAAGCAGGGCTTCCAATATCTCCAGTTCATCCCCTGCCTGGAACCATTGGACCGGGAGCGGGGCGGGGAAGGCTACCATCTCTCCCCGGAGGACTACGGCGAATTTCTCCTTCGTATCTTTGACTTGTGGCTTCAGGATTTGCGAAAGGGAAGCTACATCAGCATCCGCCACCTGGACAACTGGCTGTCCATCCTGCTGGGGGAGCCCCCGGAGGCGTGCAGCAGCATGGGCTGCTGCTCTGTCCAGTTTGTGGTGGAGGGGGACGGGAGCGTCTATCCCTGCGATTTCTATGTGCTGGATGAGTGGCGGCTGGGCACAGTGGGAGAGCGGCCCTTCGCCCAGATGGCCCAAAGTGAAGCTGCCCGCAGGTTCGTGGAGGCCTCCCGGCATATTCCGGAGGAGTGCCGGGCCTGCCCGGTCTATCCAGTTTGCCGGAACGGCTGCCGCCGGGACCGTCTGGCAACAACGGAGGGTATCATCGGGGGTAATTATTACTGTAAGTCATACAAAAGATTTTTTACAGAGCGCAAAGAGGAACTGCGGGAGGCCATCGGGCTTGTTTTGGAGCTGCGGCGGAGAGCGGCAAATGGAAGTTAACGCTTGCAAACCGTAGTGATGAAGTTTATAATAGGAACAACCTTATATATAAAAGGAGGACACAGAAATGGCAATCAGCAAAGAGCGCGCATGGCAGGAGGTCAAAGACCTCTCCTACGAGCGGGTCACCGGCACCGAGGACGAGAAGCGGGCCGCCGAATACCTGAAAGCGGAGTGTGCTAAGTTGGGCGTGGAAGCCCATTTTGAGACCTACGAAATTGAGAAGAGCACCATCGAGAAGGTGGAGCTGACCGTGGGCGGTAAGTCCTACAACGTCATCGGCATCGGCAAGACCGCCAGCACCCCCGACGAGGGCATTGACGCTCCTGTGGTCTACCTGCGGGATGGCCGTGATGCCGACCTGTTTGGCGTGGAAGGCAAGATCTGCCTTATCAGCGGCCGGATCATGGGCAATGTCCTGAAGAAGCTGACAGAGCTGGGCGCAGTGGGCTATATCGGCGTTCACGGCGGGCTGTGGGACAACGACCCCAAGCTCATCAGCGAGCCCCGTCCCAAGGATCAGTTCGGCGGCCCTGTGGATATCCCCGGCGTCAGTATGCGGATGGAGGACGCGGAGGATTTGGTGAAGAACCACCTGAATGAGACGGCCCACATAGTTTTGAAAACGACCACGGCCATGGTGTCCTCCCAGAACGTAGTGGCTGTTCTTCCCGGGACCCGGCTCCCCAAGGAGGAGATCGCCCTTACCGCTCACTACGACAGCGTCCGCTATTCCAAGGGCAGCTGGGACAATGGCAGCGGATGTGTGATCCTGCTGGAGTTCCTGCACCACTATGTGGAGAACAAACCTGACCGGACCCTGCGCTTCATCTGGTGCGGCAGTGAGGAAATCGGCCTGAAGGGCTCCGCCGCCTACTGCGAGCAGCACAAGGATGAACTGGACAAGATCATCTACAACCTGAACTTTGATATGGCCGGCGTTACCCTGGGCGGCCGTTACTTCACCTGTACCGGCAGTGATGTGATCCTCCACTCCATGGAGTTCTT
>JAAWPV010000010.1 GCA_022800215.1 Oscillospiraceae bacterium
CGTATTTGTATCTTGTTTCCCCTCTGCCACAAGGGCTTCTGGTCCGCAAGATACGAGTATGACACCCCTCACACTTTTTGAACCGCCCTCCAAAAGTGCAAAAAAATCGCTCAAATGAGTAAAACCATGTATCAAACCGCCCCTGAAACCCGGGAGTGGTAGACATTTGGTAGAAGGAAGAATCTGGGAATTTTTGAACCCCTTGCGCCCCAGTCGTTTGAACCCCATTTTTGGTAGACATTTGGTAGACAGGAAAATTCTGGAACCTCATTTCCGGGCTTTGGGCATACAAAAAAGAGAAAATGTAGAAAACTCATCCACAGGAAAGAGGGCATTTCCCAACTTGTTATGGCAAATCCCAAATTTATGTGCTATACTAAAAGCAACCTTTTAAAATGGGGTGGTATGTGATGAAGCTTTTTGAAGAGACCGTGGAAAGCCAGGTGCTTTTTCAGGGGAAAATCATCACCCTGCGCAAGGATAAGGCCCGATTGGAAAATGGTAAGACGGTGAACAGGGAAGTGGTGGAGCACCCCGGCGGGGTCTGCGTGCTGGCCCTGGAGCCCGACGGCACGGCCTACACCGTCAAGCAGTTCCGCTACCCCTTCGCTGAGGTGGTGGAGGAGCTGCCCGCCGGAAAGCTGGACGGCCCCGAGGACCACGAGAAGGCCGCCCGGCGGGAGCTTTCCGAAGAGGTGGGGGCCGAGGCCGGAGAGCTCATCTACCTGGGCAAGCTGCTCCCGTCCCCGGGCTTTTGCAATGAGGTCCTTCATATGTATCTGGCGCGAAACCTGCGCCACGGGCCCCAGCACCCCGACGAGGACGAATTTTTAGAGGTGGAGCGTACACCCCTGCCCACCCTCTTTGAGCGGGTTATGGCGGGGGAGATTGTGGACGGCAAATCGGTGGCGACCATATTAAAAGGTATGGAGTTCCTGCGCCGGGAGGAGGCAGCAAAATGAGCAAAAAAATTCTTATTGTGGACGACGAAAAGAGCATCGTGGACATCCTGTCCTTCAATCTGGGCCGGGAGGGCTATGAGACCATGGCCGCCTATGACGGCGAAGCGGGCCTAAAGCTGGCCCTTGAGGAGAACCCCGACCTCATCCTGCTGGATCTGATGCTGCCCAAAATGAACGGCTTTGACGTGTGCAAGGCGGTGCGGGAGAAGAACACCTCCACCCCCATCATCATGCTCACCGCCCGGGAGAGTGAGAGCGACAAGGTCTTTGGCCTGGAGCTGGGGGCCGACGACTATATCACCAAGCCCTTCGGCGTCCGGGAGCTGATGGCCCGGGTGAAGGTGAACATCCGCCGCACGGAAATGCTTACCGCCCAGCCCGCCGCCCCTACCGCCCAAAACGACGGCCAGCGGCTGGACCGGGGCCGTATTCTGGTGGATATCCCTCTGCTGATGGCCTTCAAGGACGGCAAGGCCCTGGATTTAACCCAGCGGGAGTTCGAGCTGCTGCGGTTCCTGGCGGCCACCCCGGAGAAGGTTTACTCCCGGGAGACGCTGATGGAGCACGTCTGGAACTATGACGGCTTTGTGGGCGACGTACGGGCGGTGGACGTGGCTGTCCGGCGGCTCCGGGAGAAGATCGAGGACGACCCTGCCAGTCCCGCCTTTATCATCACCCGCCGGGGCTTGGGCTACCTCTTCCATCAGGAGTGAGAGAAGCTGTTTTGAAAGGAGGCAGCGGCCATGGGCACCAAGCTGGGCAACATCCATATTCGGAACGCTTCCGCAGAGGAGGTATCTGCCCTTCTGCCCGGCGCCCTCATAGGCCGGTGGGGCGAGGGCTTTGTCTCCGCCTACCATGAGGACTTTCAGTGGGGGAGCGTGGAGCGGGCAGGACAGAAGCTCTCCCGGAAGCTCCCCACCGCCACAGTGCTGACCGCCGCCGTTTTTGACGATGACATGACCGCCTTTGCCGTCTTTCAGGCCGGCAAGCGGTTGACCTACCACCTGCTGGACCCCTATGAGGGTCAAAATAAGGCCGGGAACCCCAAACTGTTCTGCGAGGTTCTGGGCCTGCCGCCCGAGGACGAAAAGCGGCTGAAGGTGATTTGGAAAAAAGGGGACGCCTGCGAGCAGATGGAACTGACGGCGGCCCTTCTGGGCCTGCCCCTCTGGGCGGACACCGAGTGGCAGCCCAAGAAGACCGCCCGTGATACCACCACAGTAGATACCTGGATCGCCGACCACCCCGACCCGCCGAAAGTAAAAAGTGTCACCCGTGCGGAACTTATTCAAGAACTGCCTCAGATGATTATGACCAGCAGTTTCACCATGGTGGGTGAGGGTAAGTATCATATCCTGACTCCTACAGACCAGGAGGACTATACTTTGCCCCCGACCAACCAGCTTTGGCGGCTGGACTCGGATGAGGGCCTTGTGTGCGTTGGCGCCCAGGGAGGCTTTGAACCTGAGGAGACCTACTGTATTCAGGGAGAGCGGATCGTGGCCTTGCAACAGTTGTGGTCCGAAATGGGAACGGCAGTGGGAAGCCGTATCGGCTACGACTCTCAGGGCATTCTACCTTGGCAAAAGTCCTTGGAATGTGAAGGCCGGGCGGTCATCGCCAACGATCCCCGAACGATTCGCCTGCTGCCCGACGGCGGCTTTTGGGGTGGTTTTGTTTTGGCCCGCGATTATGGCCCTCCAGTGTATTTGGCGGCCCGGTTTGGGCTGGATGGCTGCCCCTGTTGGAGCAAAACACTGCCCCAAGGCGTCAGCGTCATGGGCGCCACCATAGAACGCATTTATATTTCTTATACAGACGATGAAGAACATCAGTGGTTATCCTGGCTTGACTTGGAAGGACAGCAAAGTCCTGGCACAGAAGTGGAAAAAGGTACTCATTTCTGTGCATGGGGAGAGGGGCTCTATTTGGCAAGAACCGATTATCATACCGGAAAATCTGTCCTTCTCCATTTGAATGCGGATTTGAACCCATTGGGGCGGATGGAACTGCCCGGCACCTGTATATGGAATCTGGCTTTTTCTCCCCAGAGAGATATTTTGTTTCTTTCCTCTTATACCCAGGGGCTGTGGCTTTTGAATGCCAGAGATCTTTCGATTCATCAGGCTCTTTTGAGCAAAGAGAAGTATGTGGATGCGTACGCCGATGGCGTGGGCCGGTATTGGGTTTGTTCCGGAGGAAGCACGCTGGTTGGCTATGATGGTTTCCTGCGTCCCATCTCCCGGCACCGGTTAAAGGGAGCTATCTGTGGAGTAATTGCCGCAGAAACAGGACTTACGGTGATGACCTATGACAAGGCCCAATACGATTACCAGATGGTCGAAGGGGAACTCATTGCGAAACCCAAAAATCCCAAGCGGCCTTTTCATATTCTCCGCGTCTACCGCATCTCCTGACAAAATCCACCCAAGAAAGGGGGTAGAACCATGTTCCGCAGCCTTCACATGAAGCTCATGCTCATCATGACCCTGCTCATCATCTCGCTCATGACGGTGGTGGGCGCTTTCCTGGTGAACTCCGTGTCCGGGTTCTACCTGGAGCAGTTCTACTCCCAGATGCAAGGAGTCTTCCAGAATGACCCTGAGTTTGTCCACGACCTGCAAAACGCTGGTGCGGAGGAGAACGGCGCCGAGCAGCTTGCCCGTATGCTCTCCACCTACACCGGCACTTTGGGCGTGGACGGCCTCACCCGGAACTACTATGTGCTGGACGGGACCACAGGGGCATATCTGGCCGGCTCCAACGACACCGAGGGTCCCGCCCTCCCCATGACCTACAACCTGTCCGCCGCCCTCACCGGGGAGGTGGGGGACCGGTCCGACCCCGCCCTCAGCTACATGGATGTGGCCATCCCCATTGAGCGGGGGGGCCGGGACTACGTCATCTATATCAAGGACGACAAGCAGACCGTCCAGAGCCTTACCGGCCAGCTTGTGACCCTTATTCTGGAGGCCCTGGCCTTCGGCATCGCCATCTCGGTGCTCCTCTCGTTCCTTCTGTCCAAGACCCTTATCACCCCCATCGAGCGGCTCACCGAGGGCGCGGAGGAGGTGGCCGCCGGTGACTTCGGCCACAAGATCGAGGTGGACTCCCGGGACGAGATCGGCGTTTTGACCTCCACCTTCAACGACATGGCCTTCCAGCTCCGCACAACCATCCAGGAGGTGGAGAACGAGCGGAACAAGCTGGGCACCCTCTTCCTCCACATGACCGACGGCGTGGTGGCCTTCGACTCCAAGGGACAGATTATCCAGTCCAACCCCGCCGCCGAAGAGATGCTGGGCCGGGCCCTGCCCATCGGGGGCGAGGTGAGCTATGATGCCCTCTTCGGCGACGTGGCCTCCCTGGAAGAGGTGTTGGGCCAGGGCAGCCAGGACTACGTCTCGTCCAGCCGGGAGCTGGGGAGCCGGAGCCTGGAGCTCCTTGCCGCCCCCTTTGACCGGGACCGGCAGGCGGGGGTTCTGGTGGTCATCCATGACGTTACCGAGCGCAACAAGGCCGAGGAGCAGCGCAAGGAGTTCGTGGCCAACGTCTCCCACGAGCTGCGCACCCCGCTGACCAACATCCATTCCTATGCCGAGACCTTGGTGGACTCCGCCGGGGGCCTGCCCCCGGACACCGAGCGCAGCTTCCTGAACGTTATTTTGAGCGAGTCTGAGCGCATGGCCCACATCGTCCAGGACCTTCTGACTCTCTCCCGGTTCGACTCGGGCCACAGCGAGCTGAATTTGACCACCTTTTCCTTCTCTGAGGCCATTGAGAGCATGGTCAGCGCCAACCTCATGGAGGCCCAGCGCCACGGCCATACCCTCACCACCGCCCTGGAGCCCGGCCTTCCTCAGATCACCGCGGACCGGGAGCGCATCACCCAGGTGATGATGAACGTGGTGTCCAACGCCATCAAATATACTCCCGACGGGGGCCGTATTGAGGTCTCCGCCGGTAAAACCGGGGACCGGGTGTGGCTGGAGGTCAGCGACAACGGCATCGGCATTCCCTCCCAGGCTGACCGGGACCGGATCTTTGAGCGCTTTTATCGGGTGGATAAGGCCCGCTCCCGGGAGTCGGGCGGCACCGGCCTGGGCCTTTCCATTGCCAAGGAGATCGTGGACCGGCACAACGGTGTTCTCTGTCTGGTGGACCGGGAGGGTCCCGGCCTCACCATCCGCATGGAATTGAACGTGGAGGGCCCCAACCATGGCAAGGCGTAGAGACGTACCCCCGGTGGCCCGCCCCACCGGGGCAAGACGGTTTCTGGAGTGGGCCAAGAACCTTCTCATCCTGGCTCTCACCTGTTCTGCGGTGTTTCTGGCCCTTCAGACCCCTATGGCCGCGGAGGTCCGCAGCTGGATGGATCCCGCCGGCCGGCCCGCCCAGAGCGTGGAGCGCCAGCGGTCCGAGGCGGTGACCCCCTGCACCCTGGCCGTCCGCAGCGAGTTGGGTCTTTACGGCTTGAGCGGAGACGTGACGGGCCTTACACGGGATTTTGGCCGCTTTTCCGCCCTCCTGGGCAAGGCGCTGGACACCCTGGGCAGCTCTGAGACCATCCAGGCCGCCCAATGGCGGACCCTGCTGGAAGCTCCCGGGGTCTACTGTGCCTTCCAGGGTGCGCCTCCCCTCTCCGTGCTGGGGGCTTTCCTGGGGGAGGGGAGCGGCCTCAGCGGCAGCGCCCAGTCTCTGCTTCTCAGTTGGGACGGCAGCCGGGTGTGGCTTGCCTGGCGGGAGGGGAAGGGCTACTACCGCCTGCCCACCCAACTTTCCTATGAGCAGGATCTAAAGCCTCTTTTGGAGGAATTCAGCCCCAACGGCGCCGCCTTCGCTTACACTCTGGCGGCCTCTGACGAGACCTACAATACCCTGGACCCCTACGTGCTGGTGTCCATGACCGCCTCTCAGCCACAGATCTACACTGCCCTCTCCCCGGATTTTGTCCGGGACCGGGAGGCTCTGGAGCAGCTTCTCTCCGCCCTGGGCTTCCAGTCCGGGGCCGCCTCGGCCTATGAATCGGGCGGCGAATTGGCCCTCAACGAGAGCGGTGACCGCCTCCGGGTGGGCTCCCAGGGCCAGGTCACCTTCCATGCCGGGGAGGAGGACCGCTACCCCGTGACAGGTGAGGGCTCCCGCATCACGGCGGCAGAGGCCGCCTCCGCCGCCTGGGACCTTCTGAACCGGGCCGCCGGGCCCTGGAAGGGGGAGCTTTCCTTTGTCCTCACCGGCCTGGAGCGGACCCAGGCAGGGTGGCTCGTCACCTTTCATGGCCGCTTGAACGGCCTGCCCCTCACCCTGGGGGAGGAGGGCTGGTGCGCCCAGATCACCGTGGAGGAGCGAAAGATCAGCGACTTCACCCTGACCCTCCGGGCCTACACCCCCACCGGGGAGACCTCGGTGGTCCCCTCCGAGCGGCTGGCCGCCGCCGCCCTAAAGTCCCTGCCCCAGGCGGGGGGCCGGCTCATGCTTTCATACAGCGACAACGGCGGCGGGACCCTGTCCGCCCTCTGGCTTGCCCTGGATTAAAAGATCAAGTGAGAAAGGAGGCGCGCCATGCGCTGGTCCAGGATCAAGAACATCATCATACTGATGCTGGTCATCGTCAATCTGTTTCTGCTGGCCATGGTGGGCCTCCGGGCCTGGCGGAGCCGGCGGGATGACCGGGAGAGCCGGGCCCGGATGGTCTTCATCCTCCAGGAGAACGGTATCGACTTTCTGCCCGGCGAGGTCCCCGGCGCCTGGACCCAGCCCCCGGGAGAAGCGGCCCCCACCGACCCGGGCCGGGAGGTCATGACCGCCTCCACCGCCCTTGTCCGCTTTCTGGAGGCACTGAAGCAGGAGGGCTACCTCTGCACCCAGGTCACCGGGATGCACCCCGCCGTGCACGCCGACGAGGAGGGCAATACCATCCCCGTCTGGATCATCGGGACGGACGCCTGGCCCTGGCGCTTTTCGGTGGACGGCTATACCGGCGCGCTGACCACAAGTGAATAAAGTTGTACCCCCCGTACAAATAGAGGCCCCCGGTCAGACGAAAAAAGTCTGACCGGGGCTTTTTTTGTTTCCGTACAACTTTCCCGCCGCCCCCCTCTGTGCAGCAGGGGAGGGCGGTTTTTGCTGTCCTCGTTATAGGACTTTCAAAATCAATTTTTTTTCAAAAAATTTTCTTGGATGTACGAAAACGTCCCACACTTGGCCCCAAAATCACCATCATTGGAGGGCGGTTTCCCGGGGCCGCCCTACCGGAAAGGAGCGATGATATGAAATGAAACGAAGAGAAGAGGTCATCGAACAGATCGAAGCCCTGGCGGCCAGCCGTATCAACGACGCCGTCCGCCTTGCCTTCCTCACCGAGGAGGAGATGGGCCTTCTGGACCGCCTGGACCTCTCCGCCGTCACCGAGCTCAAGCGCAATTCCAACGGCACAGTGGAGCTGAAGTTCCTGGACCGCCTAGCCGCCCTCCAGTGGCTTTTGGAGCGCGCGGCGGAGGATCCCCAGGCGGAAAAGCTCTATGAGGCCCTTCGGGACGGGGCCCAACAGAACGGGGAGGCCGACTGATGGAGCTGACCCGGTTTTCCCCCAAGCAGCGCCTCATCATGACCTGGTGGTGCGAAAACTCCCCCCACCGGGACAAGGAGGCGGTGATCTGCGACGGCGCGGTCCGCAGCGGCAAGACCTTCTGCCTGGGCCTCAGCTTTTTCTGCTGGGCCATGGAACGCTTTGACGGCGGGCAGTTCGCCCTGTGCGGCAAGACCCAGGCCTCGGTGAGCCGCAACCTCCTCCATCCCTTAAAGCCCATGCTCCGCCGCCTGGGCTTCGGGGTGGAGGAGCAGGTGAGCAAAAACCGCCTCACCGTCACCTTCAATGGCCGCCAAAACACCTTTTATCTCTTCGGCGGCCGGGACGAAAGCTCCGCCTCCCTCATCCAGGGCATCACCCTGGCGGGGGCGCTGCTGGACGAGGTGGCCCTCATGCCCCGATCCTTTGTGGAACAGACCCTGGCCCGCTGCTCGGTGGAGGGGGCCAAGGTGTGGTTTTCCTGCAACCCCGAAGGCCCTGAGCACTGGTTTTACAAGGAGTGGGTCTGCAAAGCGGAGGAGCGCCGTGCCCTCCGGGTCCCCTTCGCCATGATGGACAATCCCTCCCTGTCGCCCAGGGTGCTGGAGCGCTACCAGCGCAGCTTCCAGGGGGTTTTCTACCGCCGCTTCGTGTTGGGGGAGTGGGTGGCGGCGGAGGGCCGGGTCTATGACTTTTTTGACGACGGCTTTGTCCGCCCGGTGCCCCACAAAAAGATGGAGGAGTGGCGCATCTCCTGCGACTACGGCACCTCCAACCCCACCTCCATGGGGCTTTGGGGCCGCCATGGGAGCACCTGGTACCGGGTGGCCGAGTACTACTACGATGCCCGAAAAGCGGGCCGGCAAAAGACGGACCGGGAGTATGCGGAGGACCTGAAGGCCCTGGCAGGCAAGCGCCATATCTGCCGGGTTGTTGCCGACCCTTCAGCGGCCAGCTTCATCACCGCCCTCCGACAGGAGGGCTGGCCGGTGGAACCGGCGGACAACGAGGTGCTCACCGGCATCCGCACCACCGCCGACCTTCTGCGGCAGCGGAAGCTGGTCATCTGCGACACCTGCCCCAACGCAATCCGGGAATTCTCCCTCTACACCTGGGACCCCGGAGCCGAGGGGGACAAGGTGGTCAAGCGCTTTGACCACGCTATGGACGACATCCGCTACTTCGCCATGTCTCTCATCCGGGAGCCTTCCCACTTCGGGACCTGGGTGGAGCGGCCCATCCGATCATGAAGAAGGTGACACTATGAAACTGTTTGAAAAAAAGAAAACGCCTCAGTCCCTTCAGGTCCAGACCCGGTCCGGCCTGAGTCATCCCTTTGCCGCCCTGGGCGGCTATGTGCCCCTCAGCCGGGGCGAGCTTCAGCTCTACCGGGCCATCCGGGAGGCCCTTCCCATCATCGACGCCGCCATCGGCAAGCTGATCCGTCTCTCCGGCGGCGTCCGGGTGACGGTGCCGGAGGGCCAGGAGGCCTTAAACGATTTTCTCCGCACGGTGAACACCGGCCGGGGCCAGCGGGGTATTCAGTCCTTCCTGGACCAGTACCTTGACTCCATGCTGGTCTGTGGCCGGGGAGTGGGGGAGATGGTGCTGGACCGGACGGGCAATGTGGCCGCCCTCCTCTGCGCCGACCCGGCCTGCATTGAGATCAAGGAGGGCGAAAGCCCTCTGGATCTTTCCCTCTGCGCCCGGCGGGCGGACGGCAGGGTGGAGGAGCTTCCCCGCCAGGACCTGCTGCTCTTCACCCCCTTCCAGCCCGAGCCCGCCAGCCCCTACGGGGTGTCCCTCCTCCGTTCCATGCCCTTCCTGACGGACATCCTCTTAAAAATATACCACTCCATCGGCCTCAACTGGGAGCGGCTGGGCAACGCCCGCTTTGCCGTTGTCTATAAGCCCCAGGCCGGCGACGGCCCTTGGGCCCGGGAGCGTGGGGAGGAGATGGCCCGGGCTTGGTCTCAGGCCATGCAGGCGGGCAAGGCGGGCCACCTTCGGGATTTTGTGGCGGTGGGCGATGTGGATATCAAGGTCATCGGCGCCGATAACCAGGTGCTGGACAGCCAGGTCCCCGTCCGTCAGATCTTGGAGCAGCTCATCTCCAAAACGGGCATCCCGCCCTTTATGCTGGGCCTTTCCTGGGCCTCCACCGAGCGTATGAGCGCCCAGCAGGCGGACCTTCTCACCAGCGAAGTGACCGCCCTCCGCCGCTCCCTCACCCCCGTGGTGGAGCGGATCTGCGAGCAGTGGCTCCGCTCCGGCGGCCTTCCCGGCCACCCCACCGTGGACTGGGAGGATATCAACCTCCAGGACCTTGTGGAGGAGGCCCGTGCCGAACTCTACCATGAGCAGGCCGCCGCCCTACGCCGGGAAACCGAAACGCAGTGACCGGCAAAAGGAACGGCCCGCATCCCTGCCCAGACCCTATTCACCCGTAGGGGCCGATGTCCTCATCGGCCCGGGAACCAAACGAAACGCCAAAGGAGGAATCCAATGAACATCACCAAAGAAGCCGCCCTCACCGCCGAGACCCTGACCCCCGAGGACCTTGCCCTCATCAACCGTCTCAGCAAAAAGACCCTGACGGCGGAGGAGGTCTACACCTTCACCCTCCGCCTCTGTGACAACGAGGTGGACCGGGACCACGAGCGCTTCCCCCGCGCCACCCTGGAGGAGCTTGCCCCCCTCTTTGTGGGCAAAAGCGGCCTTTTCGACCATGAGTGGTCGGCGAAGGGCCAGACCGCCCGGCTCTACAAGACCCAGGTGGTCTCTGAACCCGGCCTCACTAAGGCCGGAGACCCCCTCTGCTGCCTGAAGGGCTGGGCCTATATGCTCCGCACGGAGGAGAACGCCGGCCTTATCGCCCAGATCGAGGGGGGCATCAAGAAGGAGGTCAGCGTGGGCTGCGCCGTAGCGGCCTCCACCTGCTCCATCTGCGGCAAGCCCATGGGCGCCTGCGAGCACCGGAAGGGCAAGCGCTACAACGGCAAGCTGTGCTTTGCCTCCCTGGAGGGGGCCACCGACGCCTACGAGTGGTCCTTTGTGGCGGTGCCCGCCCAGCCCAGGGCCGGGGTCATGAAGGCCCTGGGCCCCACCCTGAAGGACCTTGCCCGCACCGCTCCCGCCGCCCGGGCGGAGCTGGAGCGCCTGGAGAAGGACGCCGCCCTGGGCCGCCGGTATCTGGAGGACCTGCGGACGGAGGTAATCCGGCTCACCGCCCTCCGGGAGCCCCGGCTTCCGGTGGACACCATCCGCTCCATCGCCCGGCGGCTGGATGAGGAGGAGCTCACCTCCCTGAAGGCCCTCCTGGACCGGGACCAAACCCGTCCAGGCCCCCAGCTTTCCTATACCCCCGACTCCAAGGAGCCCGCCGGTCCCGACCCGGCTTTCCTGGTTTGAGACACGTCCTCGCAAAGTCCACTCCGCCGGTCATACGTCCGGCATCCGTTCCGCTCCCTTACTCGTCCTTTCCCCATGAAAACCCGCTTCGCGGTTTTTGCGGGGCCCCATTTTACCAAAAAAGAAAGGAACATTTCACATGACAAACCAGATCTCTTTTGAAGGCATCGGCGGCGATATCGCCACCTTCCACGCCGAAACGGGCGTCCAGCCCGGCCAGGTGGTCAAGCTGACCGCCGACTCCACCGTAGCCCCCTGCGCCGCCGGCGAGCGCTTCTGCGGCGTGGCGGTGAACGCCCGGGACGGCCTGTCTGCCGTCCAGTTCGGCGGCTTTGTCCGGCTCGCCTGCGCCGACGAGTCCGTCACCCCCGGCTTTGTGAAGCTCACCGCCGACGGCAGCGGCGGCGTGAAGAAGGCCACCTCCGGCGACGAATACCTGGTGGTGTCCACCGGCGACGGCGCCCTCACCGTCCGCATCTAAGAAAGGAAAAGCGAAAGAATGACACTTTTGCAAATCTACCGCCGGGGCTGTCATGTTGCGCCTGTTCGCGACGTGCGGCTTCCCTCCGACTTGGGCTGGTCTCTGGGGCCTTGGCCCCATCGCTCGCCCTCGCTTCGGTCCATCCGCACTGCTCACGACGGCTCCACACTTCTGAAAGGAAAACAAACATATGAGCTATCAATTTGACAATCTGAAACTGGAGAAGGGTATGTACGGCGTGGCCGGCAAGAGTTTCACCGACCTTCTGGAAGCCGAGGACCCCTCGGAGCGCTACAAGGGGACCGCCCTGGAGGGCCTGGACGCCTACCAGCGCCAGCTCAAGCGCTTTGACATCAAGGTGAAGGGCCTGGGCAGCGACGTGGTGGACAAGTTCTTCCAGACCTCCCAGTCCGCCGTCCTCTTTCCCGAGTACGTCTCCCGCAGCGTCCGTCAGGGCATGGAGGAGACGGACTTGCTGCCCGCCATCACCGCCGCCGTCACCTCCATCGACGGCATGGACTACCGCTCCATCGCCTCGGTGCCCGACAAGGACCGGAAGGCCCTGAAGCGGGTGGAAGAGGGGGCCCAGATCCCCCAGACCGAGATCCGCACCCAGGAGAACCTGGTGAAGCTCCACAAGCGGGGCCGGATGCTGGTGGCGTCCTACGAGGCCATCCGGTATCAGAAGCTGGACCTCTTCTCCGTGACCCTCCGCCAGATCGGCGCCCACATGAGCCGCCAGCTTCTCTCCGACGCCATCGAGGTGCTGGAACAGGGGGACGGCAACGACAACCCCGCCCAGGCTCTGAAGGTGGGCACCGCTCCCATGTCCGGCACGGCGGGCAGCCTTACCTACGACGACCTGGTGGACTTCTGGAGCCAGTTCGACCCCTATGAGATGAACACACTCCTGGTCTCCGGGGAGATGATGCGGAAGCTGCTGAAGATGCCCGAGCTCCAGAACCCCATGACGGGCCTCAACTTCCAGGGCACCGGCAAGCTGACCACCCCCCTGGGGGCCAACCTGCTCCGGACCAGCGCCCTCACCGGCAGCAAGCTCATCGGCCTTGACAAGCGCTACGCCCTGGAGATGGTGAAGGCCAGCGACGTGCTGGTGGAGTATGACAAGCTCATGGACCGCCAGCTGGAGCGGGCCGCCATCACCACCATTGCCGGCTTCGCCAAGATTTTCCCCGACGCCGCCAAGATCCTGACGGTATAAGGGGGAACGGCCCTTGAACAGCGACGAACTGCTTGACAAGATCATCGCCCTTGCCGTCTCCCTGGGCAAGGCGGAGGAGTCCGACCTTCTCCGCACCCTCTGCGCCGCGGCGGCGGAGGAGCTAACGGCCCTCCTCCGCCCCGGCCTCACCGTGGACGACTGCGGCGGTGCCTTCCCTCTGGCCGCCGCCTGGATGGCCCTTGGAGCTCTCCAGACGGCGGGCGGGGATGACGTGGAGCGCCTCACCGCCGGGGACGTGACCATCCAGCGCAGCGACAGCGCCCAGCGCCGGGCCGCCCTCCGGCTCCAGGCCCAGCAGGTGATGAAGCCCTATTTGAAAGACGAGAGCTTTCTCTTCCGGGGGGTGGCAGGCTGGTGAAAAAGCAGTGGGAAGCCATGCTGTCCGCCTACGGCCAGCCCCTGACCCTCCGCCGGGGCGGGGAGGAGACCCCCCTTCGGGCCTTCCTCCAGCCCCTCCGGGCCCAGACCCCGGACCCGGTGCCCAGCCCCCTGGGCCTTGCCCGGGAAGGCAAGTATCTCTACTTAGGCCCCGCCGCTGAGGACCTTGCCGGTGTGACGGAGGTGGTCCTTGGGGACCGCGCCTTCCGCGTTCTCCGCCACCGGCCTGTCTGGGTGGGGGCCCAGGTTCTCTACCGCTGGGCCATTCTGGAGGAGTGGGAGGAGGTGGCGCCATGAGGACCATTGAGGAACTGCGGACGCTGCTGGGCAGCCATTTGCGTGCCCACGGCCTTTCCGCCGTCACCGCCTGGGAGGACACCCCCCGCACCCGCCCGGACAAGGCGGTGGCGGCGGTGTCCCTCCGCTCTATGGAGAGCGGCCCGCCCGGCTTTCAGAACTACCTGGGGGAGCGCTACGACGAGCAGACCGGCCAGTGGCTGGAGATCTACGGCAAGAAGGTGGAGCTCCACTTCGGCCTGGACCTCTACGCCGCCTCGGCCACCCAGGTCCAGAGGGGCCTGGACCGTCTCACCGACGCCCTTCAGGAGGGCCCCGGCGGCCTTCAGCCCCTGGGTTTTTCCGCCGGGGAGACCGTCTACAAGTCCGACATGAAACGCTATTTCTGCCCCGTGGAAGCCCGGTTCGGGGCCTGGGCGGTGGCAGTGACCAGGGAGGACGGCTCCTTCCTGGACTTTGAAGTGAAAGGAGACTTTCAACCATGAACGTCACACAGCACCAACGGCCGGGGGTCTACTCGGTCTATGACGCCTCCTCGGCCCTGGCGGCCAATCAGGGAGGCAAAACCGCCGCCGTGGCGGCGGTGAGCGTCCAGGGGGAGCCGGGCAAGCCCCGGCTCTTTACCGGCTATGACCAGGCCGCCGAAGCCTTCGGGGCGGACTCCGACCTGGCCCGGGCCATAGACCTGCTGCTCCAAAACGGCGCCGCCAAGGTCTACGCCGTCCCCGTTGCCGCCGAGAGCGGTTACCCCGACGCCTTTGCCGCCCTGGAGGGGCTGGAGGATGTGGCCCTGGTGGTCTGCGCCTCCACCGCCCTTGCCACCCAGCAGGCCCTTCGGGACAGCGTGAAAGCGTCCTCCCAGAGCCGCCGGGAGCGCATCGCCGTGGTCCCGGGCGGCTCCGCTCAGACTGCCGCTCAGCTTGTGGAGCGGGCCGCAGAGCTGAACTGCGAGCGGGCGGTCCTCATCCCCGGCGGCCTTCCGGAGGCCGCCGCCTTCGCCGGAGCCCTGGCGGGGGAGCCCGACCCTGCCGTTCCTCTGGGGGGCGCGGAGCTCCGGGGCGTCACCGCCCTCAGCGAAAGCTGGAACGACAACGAGCTGGACCAGCTCATCCTGGGGGGCGTCACCCCCTTGGAAGTCAGCGGCGGCGTGGTCAGCGTGGTCCGGGCGGTGACCACCCGGACCAAGACAGGATCCAGCCCCGACGCCACCTGGCGGGAGCTCACCACCGTCCGCATTGTGGACGACGTGATCCCTGCCCTCCGCATGGCCCTCCGGGCCAAATTCGCCCGGACCAAGAACACCCCCCAGGGCCGCCAGGCCATCCGCAGCCAGGTCATCGTGGAGCTGGAGCAGAAGAAGGCCGACGAGATCATCACCGGCTACGACGGTGTGGCGGTCACCCCGCTGGAGGATAACCCCACCGTGTGCCTGGTAGAGTTCCGCTTCACCGTGGCCCACGGCCTCAACCAGATTTGGCTGTCGGCCAATATCACGGTGTGAAGAAAGGGGCAATCGGCGCGCTTGGACGGTCGCGAGGACGAGCGCAGGGCCGCTGTGCGGCCTGGAGACCAGTCCGAGTCGCAAGGAAAGCAAGCCGATGTCCTGCCCCTTTCGTAGCCCAAGTGCGACAACGTATCCAAAAGGAGGAATGTTTTTATGATCGCATCTCAATTTCCCACCAGCGCCGACATTTACCTGGAGCTGAACGGGAAGAAAATGGCGGTGGTCCAGAGCTACTCTGCCCGGACCACCAAGCAAAGCTCGGTGGTGGAGGCCTTCGGGGAAAGCGAGCCCGTGGCCACCATCACCGGCCCCCGGCAGCACACCCTGACCCTCACCCGGCTCTATGCCACCGAGGAGGCCGCCAAGGCGGGCATGAACTTCCACGACCTGGAGGACTTCAACCTGGTCATCTGTAAGCCCGATAAGCGCATCATCTACTCGGGCTGTCAGTGGGACGACCTCACCGAGACCGGCAAGCTGGGGGACATGGTGCTGGAGAAAGTCACCATCACCGCCGCCCGCCGGGTGGAGACGGCGGTATGAGGGAGGTGAGCCTTCTGTCCCTGCCCAGAGCGAGATCTCTGGGCAGAGGCTATACCCTCCGGCTCCTGTCCGCCTGGGAGGCGCTTCAGTGCCGCCGGGAGGGGGAGGAGCTGGCCGGGGACGAAAAGGACCGGGCCCTTGCCATGAACGCCTGCCTCATCGTCCACGCCCTCCGGAAGCAGGGCAAGCCCGTTTTTAAGAGCGGGAAAGAAGTGCTGGAAGCCCTGACGGCGGGCCAGATCGACCACCTGGCGGGCCTTTGGGAGGCTTTTGACCGGGAGAATGACCCCAAGCCCTGGGAGGAGAAGGCGGTGGAAAGGGCAAAAAAAGGCTGGAGCACACGCCTTATGAGCGCCTTCAGTGGCGTGTGCTCCGGGCTTTCGGCGCTCTTCCCACGGAAGAACGGGCCCGGGAGATGACAGACCGGGACTACCTCTGGTGCGCCGTCAACCTGATGCTGGACAGGGAGGAGGAACTTTCCCGGCTCTGCCCCGCCTGCCGGGCGGAGGCGGAGGAGGGCCGCTGTCCCGTCTGCGGTGCGGCAGCGGCGGATACCGCGGGCAACCCCGCCTTCGACATGGACCGGTTTCGCACCCTGGGAGGTGAGGGAACATGATCGACTATCTGGAGCGTGCCCTCCGCCAAAACCAGGCGGAGGAGGAAGAGGAGCAGGAGACGGGGAACCGCTTGCTCTCTGAGACAGAGGGACGGTTCCTACTGTCCCAAAGGACAGAAAAACCGTCCCCACTGTCTCTCAGATCCGGCATCCCCGGCCCGCCGGAAGCCGCCCGCCCCATAGCCGCCCCCGCCCCGGGTGCCCTGACCCGTTCCCTCCGCCAAACGGAGGAACTACCCTCTATAGAGCGTGGCGTCCCTGCCCTACCGCCGGCTCGGCTTTCGGTCCTCCATGAGACTGAGGGGCAATTCTCATTGCCCGCAGGGGCAAAAGAACCGTCCCTGCTGTCTCAGCCATCGGGAGCGGTTCTTAGGGTCCCGTCAAGGGAGCTCCCGGCCCTTTCTCTTCTTGCTTCCCTCCGCCGTTCCGACGATGCCGCCGACTTTGCCCGCCGCCAGAGCCGTACCTTCACCGTCACCCTCTCGGAAGCTCCCGACCCGGCCCCCGGCCTTACTGCCGGGGAGCTGGACCGGGCAGTGGAGCGGGACGCCCGGCGGTATGACGGCAGCTTTTCCCTCTACTGACCCAACGAAAGGAGGTATTTCATGCTCCTTGCACCCATGAAATACAAGGATTTCACCTGGCCTCACAACCCCAGGACCTACACCATCCAGTACCAGCGCTCCATGGCCGACCACAAGGTGCCCTTTGGCCGCTACCACCTCCAGGACCTGGGCCCCGCCCGCCGGATCATGAAGGGGGAGGGGGAGTTTGTGGGCCCCGACGCCTACGACACCTTCAAGGCCCTGGCCGCCGTCTTTTACTCCGACGGCCCCGGCCTTCTCATCCATCCCGTCTGGCAGGCGGCCAACGTCTACTTCGTGGAGCTGTCCCTTGCCCAGGAGCCCCGGCCCGGCTACGTCCGCTACACCTTCACTTTCTGGGAAAGCTACGACGACTATATCCCCTGCGCCCGGGAGGTGACGGCGGCTGCGTCCCCGGCGTCTTCCGCCCCGGCCTCCGCCGCCGGGCCGTCCCGGGCGCAGGCCGTCTACTACACCGTGGTATCGGGGGACACCCTCTGGGCCATCGCCCGGCGGCAGGGGATCACCCTCACCCAGCTCATCGCCTGGAACCCCCAGATCAAAAACCCCAACCTGATCCACCCCGGAGAGAAGGTGCGGGTGAGATGACCGACATTTTTCTGCTGACCGCCGGCGGCAAACGGCTGAAGCTGCCCCCCTTCACATCCTGGGAGCTGAAGCGGACCCGGAACGTGCCCTGTGACAGTTTTGAGGGGACCTGCCCCTGGGATAGCGGCCTGGACGACAGGCTGCAAAGTGCCTGCCGCCTCCTGGTGGAGGAGGACGGCGCCCGCCGCTTCACCGGGGTGGTGGACGAGACGGACCTTACCTGGGACGGGAAGGGGGGCAGGCTGGAGCTCTCGGCCCGGGGCCTTGCCGCCCTTCTGCTGGACAACGAATCCCCCGCCATGGACTACCAGGTGGCCACCCTCCCTGACATTCTCCGGGACCATGTGGAGCCCTACGGCATCCAGGTGGTCAAGACCGCCTCCCTCCCGGCGGTGCCCAGCTTTTCCGTGTCCGCGGGCTCCAGCCGGTGGCAGGTTTTGTACCAGTTTGCCCGCTACCACGGAGGTGTGGAGCCCACCTTCGACGAGCTGGGCCGTCTGACGGTGGCCCCCCTTCCGGGCAGGCACTGGACCATTGGGGGCAAAACCGGGGTGACGGCCATCACCTGCCGGGACAAGCGCTACGGTGTGTGGAGCCAGGTGCTGGTCCAGAACCGGAAGACCCAGACCACCCAGCGCCTTGTGAACGAAGCCTTCGCGGCCCAGGGCCTTTGCTGCGGCCGGGTGCTCACCGTCCCCGGCAAGTCGGGCTACCAGGCCATGCGCTGGACGGGCCAGTACCAGCTGGACCGCTCCGCAGAGGAGCGGTTCCGCCTGGAGCTGACCCTTTCAAACGCCGGGCCCTGCCAGCCGGGGGACACCGTGACGCTCTCACTGGAAAAGCCCCGGCTCTCCGGTGTTTACAAGGTGCTGGAGACATGCACCGCCCAGGATAGCCGGGGCCTTCGGACCCGGCTCACCCTGGGGAGCGCATAACATTCGACATGATTCGACAAAATACAAAGGAGGAGATCGTATGTTTCTTGGAAAACGACAACGGGGGGAGCCCTCCGCCCCCCAGGCCCTCACCGGCCCAGCCACCCTGCCCGGGGGCTCGGCGGTGTGGCTGGAGGGGGAGCGCCGTGGGGTGCGCGTTTACGCCCCCGGCGGCTACCATTGGGTCCCCGGCCGGGGGGAGGAGGTGCTTGTCCTCAAGACCGGGGAGCCCGGCGAGGCCCCCTGCGCTTTGGGCATGGCGGCCCCGGACAAGGGCCTTCGGCCCGGGGAGGTCCTCATCACCGCGGGCCCCTGCTCGGTGAAGCTGGGCCTGGACGGCAAGCTGACCCTCACCGGAGCGGTGGCCGTTCAGGGCAGCCTGACGGTGAACGGCTACCCCGTGGCCCTTCAGATGCCGGCCCCGGCAGGAGAGGGGGGCGCCTGATGGCCCTCATTCTGCGCAATGGGGACTATGTGCCCGACAACAAGGGGGGCTTTCAAAAGGCGGAGGACGCCCAGGAGGTTTTGGAGCGTATTCTCTGGAAGCTCTCTGTCCGCCGGGGCAGCTTTCCCTTTCTGCCTGACCTGGGCAGCCGCCTCCACCTTCTGGGCCGGGTCCCGGCCCGGGAGCGGGAGGGGCTGGCCCGGCAGTATGTGACCGAAGCCATCAGCGATGAACCCGTGAACCTGGAGGACCTGACCCTTGTTCAGGAGGGGGACAGGGGCCGGTTGGCTCTGACCCTCACCTGGCAGGGGGAGCCTCTGACGGCCACGGTGGAAGTGGGAGGTTTGACATGATCGAAGAGAAAGCCATAGAAGAAATTTATGAGGAGATGCTTGCCGTCTTCCGCCGGGAGACGGGGGCCGAGGCCTCGGCGGTCAGCGACCTGTCCGTCAAGCTCTATGCCCTGGCCGCCCAGGTCTACGGCCTTTATGTCCAGGCCGGCTGGCTCTCCCGCCAGTGCTTCCCCCAGTCGGCGGAGGGGGAGTGGCTGGACCGCCACGCCGCCCTCCGGGGCCTTGCCCGGCTCCCGGCGGCCAGAGCGCAAGGCGCGCTCCGCTTTTCGGTGGACGGCCCGGCGGGGGCCGACCTGACGGTGCCTGCGGGCACCGTGTGTGCTACGGCGGGCCTTGTCCGCTTTGAGACCACGGAGGAAGCCACCCTCCCCGCCGGACAGACCGACCTTCTGGTCCCCGCCCAGGCCATCGAGCCGGGGGCGGCGGGCAACGTGCCCGCCGGCAGCATCCTGGTGATGACCGTGCCCCCGGTGGGCTTTTCCGGCTGCCTGAATCCCAAGCCCTTCACCGGAGGGCTGGACGGGGAGACCGACGAGGCCCTCCGCACCCGGCTTTTGGAGACCTACCGCCGGATGCCCAACGGGGCCAACGCCGCCTTCTACGAGCAGGGGGCCCTAACCTTTCCGGAGGTCCGTGCCTGCACCGTCCTGCCCCGAAACCGGGGCCGGGGCACGGTGGATGTGGTCATTGCCACCGCCGCCGGCCTTCCCGGCAGCGAGCTTCTGGACCAGGTGCGGACCTATTTTGCCGAGCGCCGGGAGATCGCCGTGGACGTTTCCGTCCTGGTCCCCAAGGTGAAAGAGGTGGCGGTGTCCCTCACCCTCACCCCCGCCGCCGGGGTGGAGGGCCAAAGGGCGAAAGAGGCGGCGGAGGCCGCACTTTCCGCCTTCTTCTCCGGGGAGCGGCTGGGCAAGAGCGTCCTGCTGGCTCAGTTGAACCAGCTCATCTTCTCCCTCCCTGAGGTGGCCAACTGCGCCCTCTCCGCGCCCGCCGCCGATGTGGCGGTGGAGCGGGACGAGCTGCCCCGGCTGGGGACCCTGACGGTGGAGGTGACCCCATGAGCCACAAGCAGCAGCTCTGGGACCTTCTGGAGCCTTTGGGGCCCTACCGCAGCCAGGGGATCTACACCTCCGGCGAGCTCTCCGCCGCCGGGGAGGCCCTGGATGCGGTGGAAGCGGCGCTGAACGATCTGGAGCGGGAAGCCATGCTGGACACCGCCGAGGGGGAGGGCCTGGAGGAGCTGGAAGCCCTTTTGGTTCACCGCCCTGTGGCGGACACGCCCTCCGCCCGCCGCTCCGCCCTCTCTGCCCTCCTCCGCATCGGCGGGGACAGCTTTACCTTGGACGCCATCAACGACAACCTCCGGGGCTGCGGCCTCAACGCCCAGGTCAGCGAGACGGCCGAGCCCGGGGTGGTGGAGGTTCGCTTTCCCGATGTACCCGGTATCCCGGAGGGCTTTGACCGGCTGCGGACCATCATTGAAGAGATCCTGCCCTGCCACCTGGAGGTGAAGTACGTCTACTGGTACATCACCTGGCAGATGGTGGAGGAGAAATTTCCCACCTGGGAGGACCTGGAGGCGGGCCACTACACCTGGGACGCCCTAGAGCGGCTCGTGAAATAACCCTCCGCCTCGGCCCGGCTGACCTCCTCCAAAGGGGCCAGCCGCCCGTCCCGCCAGCCCATCCGCCCGGTGATGCAGGCCCAGTAAAGGCTGTCGTCCGCCCAGGGGGAGATGTCGGCGTAGTCGTTGCACGCCGCCGCCCCGTCGGGGAGAAAGGTATCCCGTCCCCAATGGCCGTCCCAGCGGCGCAGCAGCGCGGCGCACTCCTCCCGGGTGATGGGCCGGTCCGGGGCAAAGAGGCCGTCCCCGACCCCGCTTGTAAGCCCCAGATCGTAGGCCCAGGCCACCGCCTGGGCCACCCAGTCATCGCTTATGTCGGTGAAGGGGTGGGCGGTCTTGTCGAAGGGCACCCCGCCCCCATCCTCCCAAAGGAGAATGACAAATTCCCCCCGGGTGAGCCCCTTTTCCCTCTCCGGGGCCCTCTCCGCCCCCCGGGCGGCCGGAGTCAGGAGACAGGCGGTCCACAGCAAAGCACCAAACAATTTCATCCATCGCTTCAAAAAAATCACCCTCCCAACCGTTCTACTGTTGGGAGGGTAACATAAACTTGGAAGAAAATGGTAGGGAAACAAGGCGGACAAACTTATTTCATCCGGTTCCGCAGTTCCTCTCCGCTGAGATAGCGCTTCAGATTATCCAAAGCCAACGCCGCCAGCCGCCGCAGCACGTCTTCGCTCCGGGCGCCCCCCGCCACATGGGGGGTGAGAAGCAGGTTTTTGCAGTCCCAAAGAGGGTGGTCAGCGGGAAGGGGCTCCGGCTCGGTCACATCCAGGGCCGCCCCCCAGAGCTTTTCGGTCCGCAGAGCCTCCGCCAGGGCCAGGCAGTCCACGGCGGTGCCCCGTCCGGCGTTGATGAGGATGGCGTCAGGTCTCAAAAGCCCCAGCCGCCGGGAATCCATGATGTGAATGGTCTCCGGGGTCTCGGGCAGGGTCATGGCCACCACGTTGGCCTGGGGAAGCCACGTATCCAGCTCCCCGAAGGGGTGTACCTCGTCAATACCCTCCACCGGCCTGTCCGGGTGGCGGTTCAGCCCCACCGTATGAGCGCCCATGGCCTTCACCAGCCGGGCAAAATGGCTCCCCAGGTCCCCAGTGCCCAAAAGGAGGACGGTGGCCCCCTGCAGGGTCTTGACCCGCCCACCGGGAGCCCAGGCATGGGTCTTCTGCTTGTCCCGGTACTCGGGCAGCCGCTTCATGAGGGCCAGGAGGCAGGCGAACATATGCTCGGCAACGGCCTGCCCATATGCGCCCACGGCGGAGGTGAGCATGGCCCCTTCGGGAAATACGCCGTCAGGCATGAACTGGTTGACCCCTGCGGAAAAGGTCTGGAGCCATTTCAGACTGCCGCACTGGGGCAGCAGCTGGACGGGCAGGCTTCCCAGCGAGACGGTGATCCGTCCAAGAAGCTCCGGCGGGATTACCGTTTCAGAGGAGGATAGGTTGGGGGCAGGGAGAAAGACCTGCTCGATGCCGGGGGCGGCGGCGAGAAAGGCGGCTTTCTCCTCCTCGTTGAGGGGAAGACGGTTCAAAATAACGTCCATGGTAAGGCTCCTTTCCTGTGGCTGTGATAGTATCATTATACGGGAAGGGGAGAAAAAAGACAAGTGACCTTTGGTTGACGGGCCGTTCACCTTGCCGGGCCTGCAAGCTTGACTTGCAGGCGGGAACTTGCTACAATCATGGGAGAGAAATGAAGAAGGAGAGAGGACCGACATGAACCGAGATCTGACCCGGGGCCCTGTCATGGGCTCCATGCTGCTCTTCGCGGTGCCCATGATTTTAGGTAACCTTTTACAGCAGTGCTACAACATCGCCGACACCCTTATCGTAGGCAAGTTCCTGGGCCCCAACGCGTTGGCCGCCGTGGGTTCGGCCTTCACCCTCATGACCTTCCTCACCTCCATCCTACTGGGACTCTGCATGGGCAGCGGCGCGGTCTTTTCCATCCGCTTCGGCCAGCGGGACCGGGAGGGCCTTCGGGAGAGCGTCACCGCCTCCTTTGTGCTGGTGGGAGTGCTGACCATCCTGCTGAATGTGCTGGCCTTTCTGCTGCTGGACTGGATGGAAGTGTTTCTCCGGGTGCCGGAGGAGGTCTGGCCCCTTATGCGGGCGTATTTGAAGGTCATCTTCTGCGGCATTGCCGCCACCTTCCTCTATAACTACTTTGCCTCCTACCTCCGCTCCATGGGCAACTCGGTGGTGCCCCTCGCTTTTCTGGCCCTGTCCGCCATACTCAACATTGCCCTGGACCTGTGGTTTGTCATTGGCCTTCAGCGGGGAGTGGCGGGGGCCGCTGAGGCCACTGTCATCGCCCAGTATGTCTCCGGAGTGGGCATCGCCCTATACAGCCTTGCGGGCAGCGGGGAGCTCCGTGCCGCCCTGGGGCATCTGAGGGTCAAATGGAGCCGCATCCGGGAGATCGCAGGCTTCTCCATCCTCACCTGTATCCAGCAGTCGGTGATGAACCTGGGCATTTTGATGGTCCAGGGCCTGGTGAACAGCTTTGGCCCCACCGTCATGGCCGCCTTCGCCGCTGCCGTCAAGATCGACGCCTTCGCCTATATGCCCGTTCAGGATTTCGGCAACGCGTTCTCCACCTTCATCGCCCAGAACTACGGCGCCGGGGAGGAAACGCGTATCCGGGAGGGCCTTAAGGGGGCCGTGCTGGCCTCGGGGGCCTTCAGCATCGCCGTGTCCGTCCTGGTCTTTGCCTTCGCCGGGCCCCTCATGGGCCTTTTTGTGGAGCCGGGGGAGACGGCCATCATCGCCGCCGGGGTCCAATACCTCCGCACCGAGGGGGCTTTCTACTGCGGCATCGGCTGCCTCTTCCTCCTCTACGGCCTTTACCGGGCCTTGGGAAGGCCGGGGATGAGCGTGGTGCTCACCGTCATCTCCCTGGGCACCCGGGTGGCCCTGGCCTACGCCCTCTCCGCCATTCCCGCCATCGGGGTGGTGGGCATTTGGTGGTCCGTGCCCATCGGCTGGTTCCTGGCCGACGCCGTGGGGGTGGGTTACTACCTCCTCAAAAAGGACACCCTTCTCCCCACCAGGAACTAAAGTTTTATAAACCTTTTCCCGGAAGGAAGTGAGCAGATATGACCCTGGATACCCGGCTGGACACCTTCGCCGGCATCGGCCCCCAGCGGGCCAAGGCCCTGAAAAAGCTGGGGCTGGAGACGGTGGGCGACCTGCTCGTATACTACCCCAGGGCCTATGAGGACCGGAGCAAAATTTATTCCATCCAGGAGGCCCCGGCGGAGGAGGCGGTGTGCATTTCCGCCCTGGTGGCGCAAAGCCCCACCACCTCCCGGATCCGGAAGGGTCTCAGCATCAGCAAATGCAAGATCGTGGACGGCTCCGGCGCTGCCCAGGTCACCTTCTTCAACCAGGACTATGTGCGCCAGGCCCTCACCCCAGGGGTGAGCTACATTTTCTACGGCAAAATGGAGACCATGGGCCGCCACAGGCAGCTTACCAACCCCATCTTCGAGCGGGAGGACAAGGCCCGCTTCACCGGGCGCATCATGCCTGTCTACCCCCTTACCGCCGGGGTGAGCAACAACCTGCTGGCGGGGCTGAGCCTCCCCGCCGTGGAGGCCTGCGCCGGACTTCTCCCCGACCAGCTCCCCCCGGACATCCGGGAGGACCACCACCTCTGCACCCAGGAGTACGCCTGCCAAAACGCCCATTTTCCCGCCGGTCAGGAGGCTCTGGCCATCGCCCGGCGGCGGCTTGTCTTCGAGGAGCTTTTTACCCTCTCCTGCGGCATGGCCTTTCTCCGCTCCCGCCGGGCGGAGGTGGCGGGCCGGGCCTTCCCCATAAAGCCGGTGGAGGACTTTCTCCCCCTGCTGCCCTTCGCCCCCACTGGGGCGCAAAGGCGGGCCATGACCGAGATGGCCGCCGACCTTGCCTCGGGAAAGCCCATGAACCGCCTCATTCAGGGGGACGTGGGCTCGGGTAAGACGGCGGTGGCGGCCTACGGGGCCTGGCTGGCCCATGAAGCGGGGGTTCAGACCGCCATGATGGCGCCCACCGAGATCCTGGCCCACCAGCATTTTGAGACCTTGACAAAGCTCCTCTCTCCGGCGGGCATCCGTGTGGGCCTTCTCACCGGGAGCCTGCCCGCCGCCGAAAAGCGGGAAGTCCGCAGGGCTTTGGCAGAGGGGGACATTGACCTTATCGTGGGAACCCACGCCCTCCTCTCTGAGGGGGTGGAGTACCGGGACCTGGGATTGGTCATCACCGACGAGCAGCACCGCTTCGGGGTGGGCCAGCGCTCCGCTTTGGCCTCCAAGGCGGCTATCCAGCCCCATGTGCTGGTCATGTCCGCCACCCCCATCCCACGGACCCTGGCCCTTCTCATTTACGGTGATCTGGACGTGACCATCATGGATGAGCTGCCCCCGGGCCGCACTCCGGTGGAGACCTTCTTGGTGGGGGAGGACAAGCGGGCAAGGATGTACGGCTTCGTCCGCAAGCAGGTCTCCGAGGGCCGCCAGGTGTATATCATCTGCCCAGCCGTAGAGGAGGGGGAAGGCAGCGACCTGAAAGCGGTGACCGCCTTCGCCAAAGAGCTTTCCCAGAAAGTCTTCCCCGACCTGCGGGTGGCCTTCGTCCACGGCAAGCTGAAAAGCAAGGACAAGGAGTCCGTCATGTCCGCCTTTGCATCCGGGGCGGTGGACGTTTTGGTGTCCACCACCGTGGTGGAGGTGGGTGTGGACGTGCCCAACGCCAGCTTGATGGTCATTGAGAACGCCGAGCGCTTCGGCCTTTCCCAGCTCCACCAGCTCCGGGGCCGGGTGGGCCGGGGACAGTGGCAGTCCACCTGCGTTCTGGTAAGCGGTAACCGCTCTCCCGAGACGAGGGAGCGGCTCAAATACTTCTGCTCCACCACCGACGGGTTCAAGATCGCCGAGAAGGACCTGGAGCTCCGGGGCCCCGGCGACTTTTTCGGCCAGCGCCAGCACGGTCTTCCCACTCTGAAGTGTGCCGATCTTGCCGGGGACACCCGCACCCTCAAGGAGGCCCAGGAGGCCGCTCAAGCCCTGCTTGAGACCGACCCGGAGCTGAAGGAGCCTGCCCATGTCCCCCTCATGGATAAGGTCAAGCGCCTTTTCCATGAGGAGGGTGATATCTTTAATTAGGAGGAACCATTATG
This sequence comes from Oscillospiraceae bacterium, assembly GCA_022800215.1. Classification (GTDB taxonomy): domain Bacteria; phylum Bacillota; class Clostridia; order Oscillospirales; family Oscillospiraceae; genus Vermiculatibacterium. The sequence goes on from JAAWPV010000010.1 coordinate 25,714, forward strand.
GATTATTTGGAAAAAGCCAAAGCCCTTCGCTCGGAGGAAAGCGTCCACCACAACTGTGCCCAGGCCACCCTGCTGACCTTCAGCGAGCACCTGGGCCTCAGTGAGGAGACCGCCCGGGGCGTTACCACCTTTTTCAATGTGGGGATGCGCTGCGGCGCCATGTGCGGGGCTGTCTCCGGGGCTCTTATGGTGCTGGGTCTCGCCGGAGCCGACGACAAGGCGGCGGCGGAGCTCATTGCCAAGTTCAGGGAGAAGAACGGCTACATCAACTGCGCCGAGCTTCTCAAGGCCGCTCGGGAGCGAGGGGAGGAACGGAAACCCCACTGTGACCGTATGGTCTATGACGGGGTGAGCCTTGCCGCTGAGATCCTGGAGCGGGAAGGGAAATAAAAGCCCTTGTGATTTTTGGAAAAACCGGGTATGATAGTGTCATAACCTGATACATGGGAAACGAGAAAAGGGAGGAATCGCCATGCGCATCATTCGAGTGAAGGACTACCAGCAGATGAGCCGGGACGCGGCCAACATCATCTCGGCCCAGGTCATTCTGAAGCCGGACAGCGTTCTGGGTCTTGCCACGGGCAGCAGTCCCATCGGCGCTTATAAGCAGCTCATTGAGTGGTACAACAAGGGGGACCTGAACTTTGAGAAGGTCCGCTCGGTGAATCTGGACGAGTATGCCGGCCTCACCGCCGACCACGACCAGAGCTACCACTACTTCATGCACCAGAACTTCTTCGATCACATCAACATTGCCCCCCAAAACATCCATATCCCCGACGGCTGCGCCGCCGATATGGAGGCCGAGTGCGCCCGCTACGATGCCACCATCGCCGCTCTGGGGGGCATCGACCTCCAGCTTCTGGGCCTGGGGGTCAACGGCCACATTGGCTTCAATGAGCCCAGCGACGTCTTCGCCAAGGGCACTCACACCGTGAAGCTCACCGATTCCACCCGCATCGCCAACCAGCGGTTCTTCCAAAGCCTGGACGAGGTGCCCTCGGGGGCCATCACCATGGGCATCTTCGACATCATCCAGGCCCAGCGGGTGCTTGTCATCGCCTCGGGGGAGAACAAGGCCCAGGCCATCAAGAAGGCCTTCTTCGGCCCCGTCACCCCCCAGGTCCCCGCCTCCATTCTCCAGTTCCACAAGGACTGCACTCTGGTGGCTGACGAGGCCGCCCTCTCCCTGATCTGAGGAGGCGGCCGGATGGACTTTAAGAACGGCCGGATCTTCACGGAGGACTTCCGTTTTGTCCTTGGGGCCTTCTCGGTGGAGGAGGGCCGCTTCGCGGACGTACTGGGGGAGGAGAAGCCTGGGGCTGTGGACCTGGAGGGGGCCTATGTGATCCCCGGCCTTGTGGATATGCACACCCACGGCAATTCGGGCGCCGACACCTCCGACGGGGACGAGGCCGGCCTTCGCCGGATGGCGGCTTACCTGGGGAAAAACGGCGTCACCTCCTTTGCACCCACCTCTATGACGGTAGCCTACGAGACCCTGGAGCAGGCCTTTACCGTCGTTCGGAGGGTGAAGGAGCATCCCGACAAGGGAAGCGCCCATATTCAGGGCATCAACATGGAGGGACCTTTCTTCTCCGAGAAGAAAAAGGGCGCTCAGAACCCCGCCTACCTGAAGGACCCGGACTTTGAGGCCTTCCGGCGGCTCAATGAAAGCTGCGGCGGCCTTGTGAAGGTGGTGGATGTGGCCCCGGAGCTGCCCGGCGCGGTGGAATTTGCAAAGCAGGCGAGCAGGGAGTGCCTGGTGTCCATCGCCCACACCGACTGCACCTATGAGGAGGCCGTGGCCTTTCTGGAGGCGGGAGGGTCACACATGACCCACCTTTATAACGCCATGCCCGGCATCCACCACCGCAATCCCGGCCCCATCGGGGCAGGGAGCGAGCGGGACAACGTCACTGCCGAGCTCATCAGCGACGGCTTCCACATCCACCCCAGCGCCGTGCGGATGGCCTTCAAGCTCTTCCCCGGCCGAATCTGCCTCATCTCCGACGCCATGCGGGCCTGCGGCATGGCCGAGGGGGAATCCTTCGACCTGGGCGGCCAGCAGGTCACCATCAAAAACGGCACGGCGGTGCTGCCTGACGGCACCATCGCCGGCTCCACCACCCATCTCTTTGACTGCATGGTCCGGGCCATCTCCTTCGGCATCCGGGTGGAGGAGGCTGTCCGCTCCGCCACCTGGAACCCGGCCCAAGCTCTGGGCTGCCTCGGGGAGGTAGGCTCCATCGCAAACGGCAAGCGGGCCGACTTCGTGGTCTGCGGCCGGGACTTTGCCCGGAAGGCCGTCTACCTGGATGGGGAGGAGGTTTGTGCAGGATGAAGGAGCGGTTGACCAGCCGGGACCTTCAGGCCCGGGAGACCCGGGAGAGACTGATGCGGACGGCTATGGACCTGATCGCCGGGGAAGGTTACCGCACCGTCACCGTCAGCCGGATCTGCAGGGAGTGCGGGGTGTCGGTAGGCACCTTCTACCAGTATTTCACCTCAAAAAAAGATATCATTGCCCTGCTGACCCGGGAGCACAACGAGTATCTGAGTCACGCCTGCGAGGCGGATTTTTCCCTCAGCGCCGGGGAGATTTACCTGCGCTATGTGGATAAATATATGCACCGCATTGCCGACAGCGGCCTGAGCCTTTCCAAATCTCTGATGCTGGGGCTTCTGGAGTCTGAGGTCAGCGATGACGAGGCGGGTTTGCAGCTCCAAAGGGATTTCTTTGCCCGGCTTATCGCTTACGGTAAGGAGACGGGGGAGTTCCCCCAACAGGTGGAGTGGGAGGACTTTTTCGAGCAGTTTCTGATCACCATCAACGGCATCCTGACCAACTGGCTGGTCAGCCAGGGGGCCATTGACGTGATCCGGTACGGGAAGCACCACGCCGGACAGCTTTTGCGCTTACTGAAAAACAAAGATTGAAGGACGGAAAGGAAGGTGCTGCTGAGGGCGCCTTCCTTTTTGCAAAAAAATTGACAAAAGTTTTGACAAATGATTGACAAGCGGAGAGAAGGGAGCTATAATTTGGCTGAACATGGTTCGGCGAATTATGTTCAAACCCCAAAACCTGAAAAGGAGAATCGTAAATGAAAAGAAACAGCAAGCGCATCCTGGCTCTTTCTCTTGCGCTGGCGCTGGCCCTTTCGGTAGCCGGTTGCCAGAAGAAGGATCCCGCCCCTGAGGAGTCTGGGATCTACACCCCCGGCACCTACACCAGCGAGGCCCAGGGCTACGGCGGGACCGTCACCGTGGAGATCACCGTGGACGCCAACGCCATCACCGACGTGAAGGTCACCGGCGATCAGGAGACTCCCTCCGTGGGCGGCGCCCACCTGGAGGAGCTGGCCGATCAGGTGAAGGAAAAGGGCGCTGAGATCGACGGCGTGTCCGGGGCCACTGTTACCAGCAAAGCAGTCAAGGCCGCTGCCGCTGACTGTATCGCCAAGGCTAAGGGTGAGACCGGCGAGACAACGGGCGTCAAGATGGCCCCCGGCAAATATACCGGCTACGCCGAGAGCTTTCATGCCCATGACGGCATCACCGTGGAGATCGAGGTCAGCGAGACCGAGCTGAAGTCCATCACCGTGGACCAGGTGAACACCTCTGATATGAGCACGATCCTTCAATCCGCCGTTGATCTTCTGATCCCCCGGATGCTGGAGTATCAGTCCGTCACCATTGACGCCATCACTGGAGCCACCACCTCCTCCAACGCCATCAAGATGGCCACCGAGAACGCCCTGGTGGAAGCGCTGAAGGCCGGCGGCAGCGACGAGAGCGCCATCCGCAGCTTCTATGTGACTATGCCCAAGAAGGGCGGTCAGGAAACGCTGGATACCGAGGTCCTGGTCATCGGTATGGGCGGCTCCGGCACGGCCACCGCCCTGTCCGCCTCCGAACAGGGGCTGAAGGTGCTTGCCATCGACAAGGCCGGCAAGTACGGCGGTACGTCCTCTCTGACCATGTCCGGCCTTTTTGTCAATCCCACCCGTTATCAGGCCGAGCACAACGAGGGCAAGGATTATGTGGATGCCGATGCCCTCTATCAGGACTGGCTGGACTACTGCATGGGCGACGCCAAGGAGGAGCTGGTCTCCAAGATGGTCTATGAGTCCGGCGAGGTCATGGACTGGCTGGTCTATGACCACAACGTCATGTTCTGCCCGCCCGCCCGCAGCTTCTTTGCTGACCGGGGTAACTTCGCAGTCTGTGCGGACTGGTACCCCAATGACCGCTGGAACAACAAGGACGTGCTCCAGGGCTACTTTGACAGCATGTGGAAGGAAGTCACGGACAACGGCGGCAGCTACCTGCTGGAGACCGAGGGCTATGCCCTCATCACCGACGAGAACGGCAACGTGACCGGGGCCAAGGCCCGGAACCTGGTAGACGGCACCGAGTATACCATCAATGCCAAAGCGGTGGTTATCGCCACCGGCGGCTACGCCGGCAGCGCCGAGCTCCAGGAGGAATTCATCAGCAACGAGTATTATCCCCTCAAGGGCGTATGGTGCCACTATGGCTCCAAGCAGAACGACGGTAAGATGCTGAAAGCCGCCATTGACGACGCCGGGGCGGGCACCTACAACATCGGTATGCCCCCCGAGGTCCACACCTGCGGCACCGTCACCACCCTTACCGGCCAGTTTGAGCCCCACTATCTGGAGGGTCAGGTGGGCATGGTGTCCGCCCGTCCCGCCTACTGGACCGCGGGAGACCTGCCCGAGAACATGGGTTGGAACGCCGCTTCTCTGGCTGTGGACAAGAACGGCGAGCGGTTTACCAATGAGGAGTTGGTTTCCTTCCTGAATCCGTGGATCGCCGGCCCCCGCTACTATTCTGTCTGGAGCACGGAGCAGATCGAGAAGCTCAAGACCGAGGGCTTCAAGAGCAACAACGGCAGTATCTTTGTGGGCTCCGGCACTCCCATCCCCGTCAACACCCCCATCCCCAACGTGGACGAGGTGCTGAAGGCCGCTGAGGAGGCGGGCATCCTGGTGAAGGCCGACACCATTGAGGAGCTGGCCACCAAGATGGGCATGGACCCCGCTACCCTGAAGAATACCGTGGATGCCTACAACGGCTACTGCGAGACCGGCGTGGACGAGCAGTTCCACAAGTCCGCTGAGAATCTGGACAAGATCGGCGAGGGTCCCTACTACGGCATTACCATGGCAGCCTATATGTACGGCACCTGCGGCGGTTTGGATATCAACGAGCACATGGAGGTGCTGAAGACCGACGGGGAGACCGTCATCGAGGGCCTTTATGCTGTGGGAACCGACTCCATGGGTACTCTCTTCACTGAGAAGAAGCCCTATGTGACCTACGGCGGCGCCAATAACAGTTGGGGCTTTATCTCCGGCTACTACTGCGGCCGAGAACTGGCCGAAAAGCTGGGCAAGTAAGAGCGAAAAAACGACAGCACGCAAAAAGCACCTGTACTCTTAAAAGTACAGGTGCTTTTCATAAGCGTTGCTATGAACCGGGTTCCTTATTCAGATCCCCACGGTGATGTGTTGGGTCCGGGAGAGGCTCTCTCCGGGCTGGAGGACTACCGTTCCCAACCGCTGGGTGAGGTCGTGGCCCTCCGCTGCGCCGCCCTGCCAAGGTTCAATGCAAACGAAATCGGGCTCCCCGGGGGCCCGCCAGAGAAGGACGGTGGGGAAGTTTTCGGTGCCCATCCGCAGATACTTCCCGGTCCCCTTCTCCTCCACCTGGATCCACCGGGACTTGAGGGGAGCAGGGAGACAAATGGTCCGGGCCTCGTCAAAGGTGTGGAGGTCGATGGGCAGGATATCGCCGCCCTTGGGGGATTCGGGCTGCTCAAACCGGAAGAAATAGTCCTCCATGGGCTTTCCCGGGGTGAAGGGGCACCGGAGGGCGGTGTGGAAGCCCAGCTGAACGGGCATGGGTTTGCCGCTCCGGTTGGTGCCGGTGCAGACGGTCTCCACCACGTTGCCTTTCAGGGTGTGGGCGGTCTCGAAGGTGAAGGGCCAGGGCCACACGTCGTCCCCGGGATGCTCATAGCGGAAGGTAAGGGAATCAGCGGTGGTCCCCACAAAGGCGTGGTCCACATCCCGCATGAAGCCGTGCTGGGTGGGGGCTTCGTAGCGCTTGCCCTCGAACTCATACCAGCCGTCCTGGATCTTCATGCACCAGGGGAAGAGCACCGGGGCCCGCCGGGCCCAGAACTCGGGCTTACCGTCCCAGAGCAAGGGGGCCTCGGGCATGACTTTGCTCCGAAGATCGTATAGCTCGGCTCCATGTTCGGAGACCTCCAGAGTCAAAACCTCGTTTTCAATGCTGTGGATCATGGAATTCCCTCCTTTTATATTGTCTCCGGCCCCGCCGGAGTGGCGTCAGAAATAACTTCCCACCGCCGTCAGCTTCTCGGGAAGGTCGGGGCGGTAGTCGGGGGCTTCGGGGTCCAGGGAATTGACAACCACCCCGTCACTGCCCGCCTTGCCGGTGGAGTGGATGTATCTGTCCTCCCCCAGGTACATAGCCACATGGCCGGGGAAGTACATCAGGTCCCCGGGCTTCATGGCCTCCCGGGGGATCTCATGGATGGGGAAGCCCTCCATGATCTTGGCGTCCCGGTAGATGATGATGCCGTTCAAAAGATAGCCCATGGACGCAAGCCCCGAGCAGTCGATGCCCAGGGGGCTTTTGCCTCCCCAGCGGTATTGGGTGCGCAGATAGAGCCTGGCCGTGTCGCAGAGCCGCTGCCGCAAGGCCTCCTCGGGAAGGCCGATGGGCGCTTCATAGTAGGTATCCAGCCAGCTTGACCGCATATAGCCCTCCTGCCCGTCGGGGAGGATGACACACTGCCAGCTCGTGGGCTTTCCTGTCTCCGGGTCCGTCTCCGGTCCTTCCGTTACGCCCACTGCCGCCCCCCGGGGCAAGGTCACCTGGGTCCAGGACTGGACCTTGGGCCCCGCCTGCACGTCGCAGAAATTCTTGTGGAGCACCACTTTCTTGGGCAGACCCTCCCACCAGTTTGCCGTTTTGTCGCCCAGGATAAGACAGTTCACCGGGGCGTAACCCTCGTAGCGGTAGTGGGTGCGGACCCTCCAAAAGCCCGCTGTGGTCTCCTCCAGCACCTCCACCACCATGCCGAAAAGGGCCTCGTCCGCCTTCTCGCAGTCGAAGCGGGGCTGGGACATGAGAGGGCAGACGGGAGCGTTGACAATGGCTTTCATGGGCAGACCTCCAGTGTCTTGGTGTCAGCGTCCAGCACCGCCACGGCCCCCAGGGGCAGGCTCATGGTGGGCAGGGAATGGCCGCAGGGAACGCCCGCCACGGTGGGCTTCCCGGCGGGGAGGACCACCTCGCGGATGATTTCTTCCGGTGTCAGGGTCTTCTCCGGGTACTCCGGCGGGCAGTCGGTCCAGTAGCCCAGCAGGATGCCGGCGCAGTGGTCGAACTTCCCGGCGTTCCGGAGCTGGGTCAGCATTCCGTCGATGCGGTAGGTCTTCTCTCCCACGTCCTCCAGGAAGAGGAGCTTGCCCCGGGTGTCGATCTCCCAGGGGGTGCCCAGGCTGTCCACCACCAGGGACAGGTTGCCCCCGCAGAGGATGCCGCGGGCCTTGCCGGAGCAGAGGGTTTCAACTCTGTCTCCCATGTCCAAGGGCCCCGTCAGGGCTCCAAAGAGGGCCCGGCGGAGGTAGCCCAGGGTGAAATCATCGGTCTCCTTGTACCACTCGGTGGAAGGCATGGGAGTGTGGTAGGAGACCATGCGGCAGCACTGGTTCAGGGCAATGTGGAGGGCGGTGACGTCCGAGTAACCGAAGAAGGGTTTGGGGTGCCGGGCGATATCCTTCCAGTTGAGAAGGGGCAGCAGCCGCCCCGCTCCGTAGCCGCCCCGGATGCAGAGGATGCCTTGGATGGCGGGGTCGGCGAAGGCGTCCTGCAAATCCTTGGCCCGCTGGGCGTCATCGGCGGCAAAGTAGCCGTGCCGGTTGACATAATAGCAGGAAGGATAGACCACCGGCTCCAGGCCGAAGGCCCGGACGGCGGCCAGAGAGGGCTCCAAACGCTCCTCCGGCACGGCGGAGGAGGCGCACAGCAGGGCCACCCGGGCCCCGGGATAGAGGGAGTTGGGAGTTAGCATGAGAGAACACCTCTTGAATGAATCATTGACCCAGTTTTTTCCGGTACTCCTCCAGCTCCCGGCGGCTGCCCCGGACAAAGTGACCGGGCTCCAGTTCCTCCCAGAGGGCCGGGTCCTCAGCGGTGTAGTTGTGGGCGGTGGGGTCGTAGATGAGCACCTTTTTGTTCCGCTCGGTGATGGGGTTGGGCATGGGGATGGCGGAGAGAAGGGCCCGGGTGTAGGGGTGAAGGGGATGGGCGAAGAGCTCCTCACTGGGGGCAAGCTCCATGAGCTTTCCCCGGTAGATGACCCCGATCCGGTCGGAGATGAACCGAACCACCGAAAGGTCATGGGCGATAAAGAGGTAGGTAAGGTCCCGGGTATCCTGAAGGGAGGACATAAGGTTCAGCACCTGGGCCCGGATGGACACGTCCAGGGCGGAGATGGGCTCGTCGGCGATGATGAACTGGGGCTCCATGATAAGGGCCCGGGCGATGCCGATGCGCTGGCGCTGTCCCCCGGAAAACTCATGGGGGAACCGGCTGGCGAACTCGGGCAGCAGTCCCACGTCGGTGAGAGCCTGGGCCACTTTGGCTTGGCGCTCTTCCTCGGAGATATGCTTTTTCATGGACAAAAGGCCCTCGGAGATGATGTAGTCCACCTTGGCCCGCTCATTGAGGGAGGCCATGGGGTCCTGGAAGATCATCTGGATGTTCTCAATGACCCGGCGGTCGGTCTCCCGGCTCACCTTGCCCGAGATGACCTCGCCCTTATATTTCACTGTGCCTCCCGCCACCGGGTTCACCCGGATGATGGCCCGGCCGATGGTGGTCTTGCCCGAGCCCGACTCCCCCACCAGGCCGAAGGTCTCCCCCCGGTAGATGTCGAAGGAGACCCTGTCCACTGCCGTGAAGGGGTGGCGTTTGGAGCCGAAGGTGACGGTCAGATCCTGTACCTCCAGCAGCTTTTCCCGGTTTTCACTCATAGACCGCCCCTCCTGTCTCTTTCAGATGGCGTATGTGCTCAGGGGGCTCCACCTTGGGAGCCCGGGGGTCCAGAAGCCAGGTCCGGGCCTTGTGGGTGGGCGTTACGTCAAAGTAGGGGGGGCGCTCCACAAAGTCGATGTTCAGCGCCTTGGGGTTCCGGGGCGCGAAGGCGTCGCCCCGTACCTCGTGGAAGAGGTTGGGGGGCGTTCCCTGGATGGAGTAGAGGGCCTGACCCTTCACCCCAAGCTGGGGCAGGGAGCTGAGAAGCGCCCAGGTGTAGGGGTGCCGGGGGTCGAAAAAGACCTCCTCGCACTTGCCCACCTCCACAATATCCCCGGCGTACATGACGGCGATCCGGTCAGCCACGTTGGCCACCACCCCCAGATCGTGGGTGATGTAGATGGTGGTAAGGTCCAGCTTCTGCTGGAGCTCCTTGATGAGGTCCAGGATCTGGGCCTGAATGGTCACGTCCAGGGCGGTGGTGGGCTCGTCGCAGATGAGGACCTTGGGCCGGCAGGCCACGGCGATGGCGATGACCACCCGCTGGCGCATAC
>JAAWPV010000011.1 GCA_022800215.1 Oscillospiraceae bacterium
GGACAGAATATTCTGTCCGGGGTGCTGTTTCTCATTTTTCGCTGGTGGGCCAGGTGTCCACCAAATCGAAGAGGGGCTTGAGCTGCCCCGGGTCACCGCTGATGTGAAAGACCTTGGAAAAGCCGGGGCCGCTGTATGACATGGTGCCGTCCCCGGAGGAATATTCGAAATGGACATAACCGCCCTCTGCCACATATATGGCAACGTGATCCATCCTGTCTCCTTCCAAACGGATGATACCGCCGAAATGGAGCTCCTCCTGAAAGCGGACCTTGTCCAGAGCGGACAGGTAGGCGACCATCTCCGCGGGATCCTCGGTCACTCTGGTTCCGTAATCGTCCATGCCGGAACTCCAGCTTACCCATATCTTGATCGCCTCCTGGTTCCGCAGGCCCGTGATGTCTAGCAGGGAGCGGGGCCAGTAGAACCAGACGAGGCCTACCACGATGGCCGCCGCCAGCAGGCGCCACAGCCATTTTTTATTTTTCATCCGCATGGCCCCCTTTCGCGCCAAATGGATATATCCTTATCTAAGAACAGTATACACCCACCTGTCAAATTTCGCAACAAGGCTGCCCCTATGGGCGACCTTGCCGGTATACTTATTTCTTCTTGCTGGCGGCGGACCTTTGGGGGGCGGCCTTGGTGACTTCCTCCTGTGCGGCCAGAGTCTCCAGAATGGTGCGCTCCCCGGCCTCCTTGGCGTGCTTTTCCACGTCCATCTGGTTCCGGGGGGAGCGGACCAGGACGCCGGGGCCCTGGACACAACCGCCCTCGCAGGCCATACCCTCCAGGAAATTCACGTCCCCAATGCCCTTGCTCATCTTGAACAGCTCTGTCTTGCAGGCGGCAAGGCCGCTGCACTGGACGGCCTTCAGCTTGAACTGCTCCTCGGTGATGCCCCGCTCCTTCATGCCCTCCCTCACAGCGGCGGTGACGCCGCCGGAATGGGCGAAGCTGCGGCCGTAGCCGCTGGCGTGGTCCAAGTGGGTCTCCTCCAGATTTTCCGGGTCGATGCCCCGGGAGGAGAAGAGGGGATAGAGCTCCTCAAAGGTGAGAGCGCAGTCGATAGCGCCCATGGTCTTGCCCATCTGGAACTCCTTTTTCTTGGCCACGCAGGGGCCCACAAAGACCACCCGGGCGCCGGGGTCCTTCTCCTTGATGTGCCGGCCGATCATTACCATGGGGGACGGAGTGTGGGAGATGTATTGAGCAAGATCAGGGAAATTCTTCTCCACATAGTCCACAAAGGCCGGGCAGCAGGAGGACAGGAGCTTGCCCTTCTCCAAAAGCTCCTCGCTCTCGGCCCGGGCGGTCATATCGGCCCCCAGAGCCACCTCGTACACGTCATGGAAGCCCAGCATTTTAAGGCCGGTGACCACCTGACCCAGGGTGGCGGGGGCGAACTGGCCGGCGATGGAGGGAGCCACCACGGCGTAGACCCGGAACCCCCACCGGGCGGCGCCCCGGAGCATCTGGATTACATCCACGATGTAAGATTTATCCATGGCGGCGCCGAAGGGGCACTGGTAGGTACAGGTGCCGCAGGAGACGCACTTATTGACGTCGATGGCCGCCTTCTTATTCTCCCCCATGGCGATGGCCCCGGGAACACAGCCCCGCTCGCAGGGGCGCTGGTTCTTCTGGATGGCGCCGTAGGGGCACACCGAGATACACTTACCGCAGGCGACACACTTGTCGTGGTCGATGACCGCCCGATAGTGGTGTCCGTGCTGCTCAATGGTAATGGCCTCCTTGGGGCAGGAGTGGACGCAGCGGGTAGCAATACAGCCCCGGCAGGAGGGGCCCACCTCGACCTGGGTCACGGGACACTCGTCACAGGCAATCTCCATGACCTCCACCATGCCCGGATTGGTGCGGTCGCCCCCCAGAGCCAGCTTGATCCGGTCGTTTACCACCGCGCGCTCCTTATAGATGCAGCAACGCATCTTGGCCTCAGGGCCGGGGATGACCTTTTCGGGAATGTCCAGAACGCCGGTGGCAAGCCGGTCCTCCCAGGCAAGCTCAGCCACCGAGGTCAGCACTTGGTCCTTCAACTCTTGCACTGTCGTTTCAAATTTTCTCATAATTCCTTCTCCTTCACGAAAATGTTACGCCCTTCTCTCCTTTGTGTTATCCCATTGTACTATCCGCTATCTCCCCTGTCAACGGTAATGTTTACTTTTTCACATTCTTTTTCTCATTTTCCTCTTGACTTAAAGTCAGCTTCAACTTTTATAATAAAGGTGAATTCAAAACGGCCCAGGGCCGGAAAGGAAGAATGAGAAATGAAAGTCCTGCTTGTCAACGGAAGCCCTCACAAGGAAGGCTGCACCTACACCGCCCTCAGCGAGGTGGCCGAAACCCTTCAGAAAGAGGGCATTGAGACCGAGTTTTTCTGGATCGGCAACAAGCCCATCGGCGGCTGCATCGGCTGCGGGGCCTGCCGGAAACAGGGCCTCGACCACTGTGTTTTCGGCGGGGACGCCGTCACCGAGTTCCAGGCCAAGGTCACGGCGGAGCACTACGACGGCTTCATCTTCGGCTCCCCGGTCCACTTCGGCGGCGCGGCGGGGAGCATGGCCTCCTTCCTGGACCGGGTCTTTTACTGCTGCCGGGAGCCCTTCTACTTAAAGCCCGCGGGCCTTGTGATCTCCGCCCGGCGGGCGGGGACCACCGCCACCTGGGACCAGCTCAACAAGTACTTCGGCCTTCTCCAAATGCCCATCATCACCAGCCAGTACTGGAACATGGTCCACGGCAACCATCCCGAGGAGGTCCGCCAGGATGCGGAGGGGATGCAGACCATGCGGACCCTGGGCCGGAACATGGCCTGGTTCCTCAAGTGCCGGGAGGCCGGCGAGAAGGCCGGCGTTCCCATGCCGGAACGGGAAGCCACCATTCACACCAACTTTATTCGCTGAAGCGCGCTCCTTCCATGGCCCGGCCAAATGGCCGGGCTTTTTCATTTGGATTTCTCCAGCGGATATGGTATACTGAGGAAAATTCCGGATGGGAGGGCACTTTTATGACTATGGTAAGACGGGCGGATGCAGGTGATATCCCCGCCGTGCTGAAGCTGCTGGTACAGGTGAATATGGTCCATCATAACGGCCGGCCCGACCTCTTCAAGGGGCCTGCCACCAAATACACCCGAGAGCAGCTTTTGGACATCTTTGCTGACGAGCACACCCCCGTCTTTGTCTGTACAGACGAGTTAGGCACCGTTCTGGGGTATGCCTTTTGCATTCTCAAGCAGCTTACGGACGACAATATTATGACCGATGTCAAGACCCTCTACATTGACGACCTCTGCGTGGACGAAAACATCCGGGGCAGGCACGTGGGCAGGACCCTCTATGACCACGTGACAGACTATGCCCGCAGTCTGGGCTGCTACAATGTAACATTGAATGTCTGGGCCCTTAACGACTCCGCCATGACCTTTTACGAAAAGCTGGGCATGAAGGTCCAGAAGCTGGGCATGGAGCAAATTCTTTAAGGCAACTCCCTCACCCCTGTTCCCCCTTTGGCATAGTTTGAAGTGAGCCAATTTTGGAACGGAGGGTCATTTCTATGGATAAACAGGTTGCTTTTTTCCTGGGGGCCAACACGCCCGCAGGGTTTTACTCCCTATACGATCAGATGCTGGAGCCCGAGAAAGCCCAGCGGGTCTTTCTTTTGAAGGGCGGCGCCGGCTGCGGCAAGTCTTCCCTCATGCGCCGGGTGGCGGAGAAGCTGGAGGAAGCGGGCGAGAAGGTGGAGTACATATACTGTTCCGGGGACCCCGACTCCCTGGACGCTGTCATCTTCCCCCGCATCCAGGCCGCCATTGTGGACGCCACCGCCCCCCATGCGCAGGAGCCTTCTCTCCCCGGCGTGGTGGAGAGCTACATCGACCTGGGCCGGTTCTATGACCACAAGGCCCTCAAGGAAAAGCGGACGGAGATCGCCGCCGCCACAAAGGGCTACAAGAGCCACTACGGCCGGGCCTACCGCTGTTTCACCGCCGCCGCCCAGCTCATGGAGGACAACCGGGCCCTGGTCCTCACCCCCGCGCTGGAGGAGAAGATGGCCAAACGGGCCAAGGGCATTATGAGCCGTGAAATCAAAAAGACGGACCGCAAGCCGGGGCAGATGAAGCAGCGCTTTTTGGGGGCGGTGTCCTGCCAGGGCATCTCCTGCCGGTTTGAAACGGCGAACGCTCTCTGCGGCAAGGTCTACGAGCTTTGTGACACCTACGGCGTAGGCGCGGGGATGCTCACCAGCCTGGCCGCCGGGGCCATGGGAGCGGGCTATGACGTTATCGTGTGCCCCTGTCCCCTCTTCCCCGACCGGGCGGAACACCTCATCATTCCCGCGCTTGGGCTTGCTTTCGTCACCTCCACGCCCAGCCTTCCCTATGAGGGGCGGCCCTACCGCCGGGTGCGGCTGGACGCCATGATCGACGCCGATCTGATGCGGGAGTATAAGGCCCGGCTCAAGTTCAGCCGGAAGGTCATCTCCTCCCTGCTCAGCGAGGGCACCGAAGCTTTGGCCCAGGCCAAGGCGGAGCACGACGTGCTGGAGAAGCTTTACAACCCCCACGTAGATTTCGACGGGGTCTATCAGCAGGCCCAGGCGGTAGCCGGGGAGCTGTTGGAGATGCTCTGAAGCTCTTTACAGTTTTTCGATTTTGTGATAGAGTGAAAACATCAAACAGAACAAAATGAGGTGTTTTCATGAAGCTGTCCGTCATTTACTACTCTGTCACAGGCAATACCCAACATATGGCCGAGATCATCGCCCAGGGCATGAACCTGGTGGAGGGGGCCGAGGCCAAGGCCATCTCCATCGAGGCTATGGACGAGGATTTCATCCGGGAAAGCCAGTGCGTGGTCATCGGCTGCCCCACCTACGCCGCCGGGATGCCCGGCCAGTTCCATGCCCTGCTCGGGAATACCGGTAAGCTGGCCATGGCCGGCAAGCTGGGTGGCGCCTTCTCCACCGCCCAGCACATCCACGGAGGCGGTGAGCTGGCCATCCAGAATATCCTCACCAACCTGATGGTGAAGGGGATGGTGGTCTACTCCAGCGGTATGGCCTGCGGAAAGCCCATCATCCACTTAGGGCCGGTGGCCATCGCCACGGCGGGCAACGAAGAGATGCTAAAGCCCTACGAGGAGCTTTTCCGCATCTACGGCCAGCGGATGGCGGAGAAGGCTATGGAGCTTTTCGGCTGATTCCTGCAAACATCTGTAACATATCGGACTTGCCTCCCTTCATAGGCTTGCCTATGAAGGGAGGCTTTTTCATGAAACCCATGTCCGCACTCCAAAGCACTGTGCTCCTCACCGCCGTCAGCCTCTTCAGCCAGGGGGTGCGGTTTATTTACCAGGTCTTTCTCTCCCGGATAGTGGGGGCCGAGGTCATGGGCCTTTTCCATTTGGTGATGCCTGTCATGTCCGTGTTCATGTCCCTCACCGCCGTGGGTTTTACTGTGGCCTGCTCCCAGATGTCCGCCCGGTACAAGGCCTTGGGCAATCACAAGGCCGCCGCCCAGACGGTGCGCACCTGCGTGATGGGCTTTCTCTGCGCCTTTGGCATCGTAGCCCTCATCGTAGCGCCCTTATCCGATGCCATTTCGGTGCATCTTCTGGGGGATGCCAGAAGCCGGCTGGGGCTTTTGCTGCTGCTTCCCTGTGTACTGCTGACCGGGTTGGAGAATATCCACAAGCACTTCTTCTACGGCTCGGACAACGTGCGCCCCCCGGCCTTCACCGAGATCTGCGAGCAGCTCATCCGCACCGGGACAGTGCTGGGACTTTTGTGGTACTTCCTGCCCCAGAACCCGGAGCGGACGGTGGGACTCATCGTCTGCGGCATGATCTGCTGTGAGGTATTCTCCTCAGTGACGCTGACCTTGCTTTACCGGCGGAGCATGGGCCGCGCCCCCGCCGGGGAGGGCGCCGATCCTGAAGTGCTGCGGAGCAACGTACTGCGCATCGCCCTGCCCATCGGCTGGACCTCCCTGCTGGGCAACCTGATGGGGGCCTGGACCTCCATCCTTATCCCTCAGCGGCTCGTCCGGGCCGGGGCGGACGTCAGCACTGCCATGAGCGCCTTCGGGGTCATGAGTGGCATGACCATGCCCCTTCTCTCTCTGCCCACCGCCTTCATCTCCGCCATGGGGCTGGTGCTGCTGCCCAAGCTGGCTCAGGCCGCCGCCCTGGGGCGGCCCGAGCTTGCCCGGCGGCGGGCGAATAAGGCCCTTACCGCCACCGCCTGGCTCATCCTTCCTGCCGCCTCCCTCATGGCGGTGCTGGCCCCGCCCCTGGGGCGGCTTCTTTTCCGGGAGAGCACCGCCGGAACCTATGCGGGGCCCCTTGCCTTGGGGGTGGTGCTCACCTGCTTTGAGTCGGTGCTCATCGTCTGTCTCAACGGCCTGGGCAAGCAGACCCTCACCGCAAGAAACGGCCTTATCTGCGGAGCGGTGCAGCTCTTTCTCACCTGGTGGCGGATGGCCATTCCCGGGGTGGGGCTTTGGGGCTACGTGGAGGCCTTGCTCATCAGCACCGTGTTGGGAGTGTGGCTCAACTGGCGGACCCTCAAAAAGGCCATCGGTATAAAGCCCATGTGGTTTGAATGGCTGGTGGGGCCGGGGCTTTCCGCGCTGCTTTCCGGGCTGTGTGCCAACCTGCTGTATCCTCTCCTATTGGGGACAGGGCTGGAGGAAGCCCCCGCGCTCGCCTCCACCTTCCTCTTTGGGCTTCTGCTCTACCTCTGCGCCATGGTAGCCCAAGGGCTTTTCACCCGGGGCTCGTTCAAAAAGACGCTGGCCCTCTGAAGCTTGCCTCCCCGGTCTTCCGGGGAGGCTTTTTCCCGGAAAACCCTTGATGGGCGGCTCCTTTTGTGTTATGGTTGGGGAAACGGGGCATCCTGAGCAAAAAAGGGGGGCGAACTATGAATACTCTTTTCAAGGCATACTGCCGTACGATCCAGGGCGTCTTCCGGCTGGCGCTGCCCCTGCTCCCCTACCGGAAGCCGGAATTGCTGGAGGGGCCGGAGGGCGCGGCGGCCTGCCTGCTGGAAAGGGACATTCGGAGGGTGCTGCTGGTCACCGGGCCAAAGGTTCGCGCTCTGGGGCTGACCGCATCCCTGGAACATGCTTTGGAAAAGGCGGGCATCGCCTGCGCCGTCTATGACCGGACGGAGACCAACCCCACCCTTCGCAACGCGGAGGAGGCCCGCGCCCTCTATTTGCGGGAGGACTGCCGGGCCATCATCGCCCTGGGGGGCGGCTCCCCCATGGACTGCGCCAAGGCGGCGGGAGCGCGCATCGTCCGGCCGGGCAGGGACCTCACCCAAATGAAGGGGCTTTTGAAGGTGTGGAGACCTCTTCCTCCCTTCATCGCCATCCCCACCACGGCGGGGTCGGGGAGCGAAACCACCTTGGCCGCCGTAGTGGTAGACGAAAAGACCCGGTTCAAATACCCCATCAACGATTTTGTTCTCATCCCCCACTATGCCCTTCTGGACCCCCAACTTACCGTTACTCTCCCCCCTTCCGTCACTGCCCAGACCGGCATGGACGCCCTGACCCACGCGGTGGAGGCCTACATCGGCCGGTCTACCACGGCGGAGACGAGGAAGGACGCCCTGGAGGCAGTGGGGCTCATCTTCGGCAGCCTGGAAACGGCTTACGAACGGGGGGACGACCTGGAAGCCCGGGGGAGAATGCTCCGGGCCTCCTATCTGGCGGGGTGCGCCTTCACCAAGTCCTATGTGGGCTACGTCCACGCCGTGGCCCACTCCCTGGGCGGACAATATGACCTGCCCCACGGACTTTTGAACGCCATCCTTCTGCCCGTGGTGCTGGAGGCATACGGTGATGCCGTCCATGCAACGCTGCTGGACCTTGCCCGGGCGGCGAATCTGGTCCCGCCCGGGGTTTCCCCCGGCGAGGGGGCGGAGCGGTTCATCGGTGCTGTCCGGGAGATGAATCGCCGCTTCGGCATCCCGGAGACCATTCCGGAGCTGCGGCGGGAAGACATTCCCCACCTGGCCCATCTGGCAGACCGAGAGGCCAATCCACTCTACCCCGTGCCTATCTTATGGGATGAAACGGAACTGAGGGATATCTACACGGCCGTGCTGGCAGGCTGAGGAAAAAACAGGGTTGACAAGTTTTTCAGGACATGGTATCATTTCTCTACACTTTCCGATGAGGGAGTAGCAAGCGCCGCCCGTCCCTTTGGGTGCGTAGCAAGTCAACAACCCCGACCTTCATATGGTCTGGCTTGCTTCAAATTGCGAGACTCATGTATCCCCAGTGGGGGTCATACATGGAGTCTCCTTATTTTTTTGGAATAAGGCCCAGGTATGACATCATAGTGATACCTGAGCCTATTATTTTGCCAAAATGGGGGAATTGTAATGACATGGGATCTTTTATTTGTACTCAACAGCGCGCTTTTGGGCGTGGGGCTTGCCATGGACGCTTTCTCGGTATCGCTGGCCAACGGACTTCAGGAGCCAAAGATGGCTCATGGGCGGATGTGCCGCATCGCCGGAGTCTTTGCCGTTTTTCAGGCGGTGATGCCCATGACAGGTTGGCTGTGCGTACACACCATTGTACAGTATTTTGAAGCCTTTTCCCGCTTTATCCCCTTCATCGCCCTGGCGCTTCTCTCCTATATAGGCGGGAAGATGGTGCTGGACGGTCTTTCCAAAAAAGGAACGGCAGAGGCGGTGGCCGTGGGCGTGGGCGCCCTCCTCATGCAGGGTGTGGCCACCTCCATCGACGCGCTCTCTGTGGGCTTCACCATTGCCGAGTATGCGTTTCCTATGGCCCTGGCCTGCTCGCTTATCGTGGCCGCCGTCACCTTCGGCATCTGCATGATGGGCCTTGCCCTGGGCAAGCGGTTCGGCACCCGGTTTGCCGGCAAAGCCTCCGTTCTGGGCGGACTCATCCTCATCGCCATCGGGCTGGAGATCTTTTTCACCAGTGTTTTGAAATAAATTGCCCTTTACCAAAGAAAGAGAGTGAAAGAAATGTTGATTCCTGTTCTTCTGTTCGCAGTGGGCCTTGTCCTGCTCATCAAAGGGGGCAACTGGTTCGTGGACGGCGCCACCGGCATCGCCCAGCGGTTCGGGGTGCCCGAGCTACTCATCGGCGCCACGGTGGTGTCCATCGGCACCACCCTCCCGGAGGTCATGGTGTCCGCCACCTCCGCCCTTCAGGGCCACGGGGAGATCGCCTACGGCAACGCCATCGGCTCCATCATTTGCAACACCGCCCTTATCGCCGCCATCACCATCACCGCAAAGCCCGGCAAGGTGGACCAGAAGAGCTTTCTCACCCCGGTGGCCTTTTTCTTCGTGGCGGCGGCGGTGTACTGCTATACCGCCTACTCCGTGGGGGAATTTAGCCGGGAGACCGGCATCGGGCTGCTGGTCATTTTCGCCCTCTATATGATCGTACTCATCCGGCAGGCCCTTCGGGCCCCCAAGGTCTTTGCCGCGGACAAAAGGCCCCAGGAAACTATGGGTAAGGACCTTCTGCTGCTGGTCATTGGGGCAGTGCTCATCGCTCTGGGGGCCAAGCTGCTGGTGGACAACGGCATCCTCATCGCCCGGGCCATGGGAGTGCCCGAGTCGGTGGTGGCGCTCACCTTTGTGGCCCTGGGCACCTCCCTTCCCGAGCTGGTCACCGCCGTCACCTCCCTCCTGAAAGGCCACGGGGCCTTGTCCCTGGGCAACATCATCGGGGCCAACCTTTTCAATCTGGTGCTGGTCAGCGGGGTGTCGGTGGTCCTGTCCCCCTTCGCTCTTCCGGTGGAAAAAACCGTCAACGGCATGAACGCATCCCTGGTGGTGGATCTTCCGGTCATGCTCTTTGTCATGGGCCTTATGACCATCCCCACTCTGGTGCGGGGGAAGCTGAGCCGGTGGCAGGGAGTGGCACTGCTGGGGGTGTATCTGGGGTTCTGCGTGTTCCAGTTTGCGGTGTAAAACGCCTTCCAACAATGGTGGTTTCACCCCCTCGTGTTGTACGTTTTCGTACATCCAGCCAAAATTTTTTATATTACAGTTTTGTTACTAAGTCCCATAATCAGGACAGGAGAATAGAGAAAGAGCCGGGGGCGATTCGCCCCCAGCTCTTTTATTCCTCTTCGTCCTTCAAATCCTCCAACGCCAACCGGGTGGCCTCGATCACAAAGGCGGAGAAAGTGCAGGTCGTGCCCTGGATCGCATTTTCCACTTCCTCCAGAATGTCATTGGGAAATCGAACACATTTAGAGGTGGTGGGCGGAACCGCCGGAAGTTTGAATTTTCTCTTTCTCGCCATACGCATTTCACCTGCAATACAATTTGATATTTGAAATGTATTACGAGATATGGTATAAAGTATGCATTACAAATGAATTGCGGTGATGACGAATGGAAATGAAATGCATTTGGCTCCTCGCCTGCGGCGAGCTGCCTGAAAGTTCCATGCCACAGTTGGAAACCTCTCTTGCGTCTTTACCTTGGGATAAAATTATTGATGAGGGATATGTTCAGTATCAAACTGACTTTTTCTACTTTCGTATTTTCCCCAAGTGGATCTGTGGAAAGCCTTTTGGCGGCCCTATGGATCGTCCAGCTTGGATATTTGTCAAACCCGGAGATGCGGCGATTCTTTTTTGCCGCATTTCCGATCCGAAGCATCGGGAAACCCTGCGTAATTGGAAAGAGATTCTGGAACGCAAGGGCTGTCCTTATGATGTTTTCTACTTGCTGTAACAGAGGAGCCGGGAGCGTGCGCCCCCGGCTCCTTCTCTTATTTTGCCATAAAAAACCGGTCCAGAAAGCCCTTGAAAATACCGGGGACGGTGAGACGCTCCACCGCTTGGGCAGAGACGATGTCGATGGTCTGGCGGACCTGGCCGTCCACGGTGACGGTCATCTCTCCCAGCTTCTGGCCCTGGGCCACGGGAGCTTCCACGTCGGTGGTCAGGGTCACCGAGGTCTCCACTCCATTGACCTGAGCTTTCTCCACCAGGATCCGGCCGCCGCCGGCAAGGACGGGCTGTACAAACTCCTGCTCTCCCAAAATGACCTCCACGGGAGAAAGCGCCTGCTGGGGCTTCACGTCCAGCACCGTGTAGTTGGCAAAGCCGAAGTCCAACATACTCTTAGCCGTCTCGTTCCGGATGTCCCGGGTGGTGGACTTCATGACCACGGCAATGAGCTCCATGCCGTCCCGCTCGGCGGTGGCGGACATACAGTAGCCCGCCGCAGCGGTGAAGCCTGTTTTCAGGCCGGTACAGCCGTCATAGAACCGGACCAGCCGGTTGGTGTTGGAAAGCTGGAAAGCCCCGTCCCGGAGGGAGTCCATCCAGATGGTGGTGTACTCCCGGATGGAGGGGTGGTTCAAAATGAGCTCCCGGCTCATGAGGGCGATATCGTGGGCAGAGGTGAGATGGCCCGGGGCAGGAAGGCCGGTGCAGTTTAAGAAGGTGGTGTCCGTCATGCCCAGCTCCTGGGCCCGCTGGTTCATCCGCTCCACAAAGGCGTTCTCGCTGCCCGCAAGGTGCTCGGCAAGGGCCACGGCGGCGTCGTTGCCCGAGGCCACCGCCACGGCCTTCAATAGGTCGTGGACGGTCATCTGTTCCCCTTCCTTCAGGTAGACCTGGCTGCCTCCCATGGAAGCTGCCCGGGCGGAGACCTGGACAGTATCCTCCTTGGAGAGGGTGCCGCCGTCAATGGCCTCCATCACCAGAAGAAGGGTCATGATCTTGGTGACGCTGGCGGGCTCCATCCGGTCGTGGGAATTCATTTCATAAAGGATCTCCCCCGTCTCCTTCTCCATGAGAAGGGCAGAGCCGGCGTTCACGTCGGGGGTGCCCGCCACGGTGGCCTGGGCGGGCAGGATACAAAGGCTGGCGGCCAACAATGCCGCAACAAACTTTTTCATGGTTTGCCTCCATCTTTCAGACATGGTTTGAGTTTTCAAATCCTGCCTTTAAGATGTGTAGCTTTTTCCGTCCTATTCCCGGCTGATTTTGGGGAAGAATGACGTGGGCGCCATTTTTGGATTTTTTTGATGATCTCGTCCGCTGAGATTTTTCACCGGCCTTCAGGTCAGGGGGATACGGGTATCCCCCACCAGCAGAGCTTCGGCCTGATCGGGGTCCAGGAGGACCCGGTCGCCCTCCTCGCTCCGTCCTGTGAGGAAGATCCACCCGGTGCCTAGTTCCTCGTCCCTCCGGATGGCAGGAGGGCTCAAGGGCACCCGGTCCCCATTCTTTTCCAGCAAAATCCATTGTGTGCTGTTCCCATCGTCCCGATCCCAGCCGACCCGCTCCATCTGGTCAAAGGTCAGGGTCAGGCGAAGGGTGGAAATCTTTGCACCGGTAAGGCGGAGGGCGCACTCGCCCAGATAATTGAATGTAACGGCCTCGTCCAACTCTGTGGTGGTTTGATACCCCACATTGGTGGAGAAGGACAGTTCCACCGGCTGGTCGGAAAGAATTTTCTCCGCCCCGTAGTGGATGGTCACATCAAAATAGGGCAGGTCCTCTGCCGTCATGGGACAATCCTCAAAGTCGCAGAAATAAAAGCCCTCCTCGCCGCCCCACCAGGTGTAGCTTGTGCAGCCCCATTTTTCTCCGGTGCGGGTATCGGTGAGCGTAGCAGCAGTGCAGAAAAGCGTTAGATACTGCCCCTGTCGGAACTGGGTCCGCCTGTTGCCCACGACCACGACGGGAAGGCCATCGTTCGTAAAGAGAACGGCGGCGACCTGGGCGTTCCCCTCCCCCATTTTGGTCAGGGGGACGACGGCCTGGGCGGAGAGCTCCTCCGCCAAAGCCAGGAGCTTTGGTCCGTTCTCGCCCCGGTTCATATCGCCGCGGCTCATGTCCAGCTGCCGGGCCGTGTCCGTCAGAGGGGCCAGGGAGACGGTCTCTTTCCTGACCTGTTCGATCTCCTCCTGGGTCCAGTTGAGATCCGCCACACCGTCACACAGAAAAGTGATGGTTTTCCCCAACAGGTCCTCCGCCTTCTGCCCTTCAAATTCCACATAGTAATAAACCGTTTTTCCGTCCTCCGAACGGATAGGAGCCTGATAGTCCGAAGCCATGTTGGGCTTCTCCCCGTCCACCATGATGTCCCAGCCATACAGTCTCCCATTGAGCCGGGGGTCGCCCTCCAGCACCCCTCCGTCAGTCCGGGTAAGGGCCAGCAGAAAGGCTGCCCCGGTGTCGTCCACGATGGCCTCCCGAAGCGTGAGGGTATAGTCCCCGGTGACGGCGCTTGCCCCCACGGCGGTGACCGCCTCCTCCGCAGGACGGCGGCCCATAAAGTTCTCCCAGCCCACGGTGAGCTCCACCGCGAAGGCGGTGACGATCATGGCCGCTGCCAGCACAGCGGCCAGCAGGGGCTTGCGCAAATGCAGAGTCCTCTTTTTCATAAAAATGACCTCCTGATGTGTCTGCTGGGAGGCAAGCCGCTCACGGATCCGCGCCCGGCTCTCCCGGGATAGCTTCAGTTCTTTTGAAAGTTCCTGTAAACGCCGCTCCATTATTCTTCCCTCCCAAGTTGTTGTTTTAAGATCGTTTTGGCCCGGTGAAACCGCATGGAAACGGCGGAGGGGCCAATATGCAAAAGCCGGGCGATCTCCTGAAAGGTGTAGCCCTCAAAGCAGTGGAGAGTCACCGCCAGCCGGTATTTCTCCGGAAGGTCCATGACCGCCCGGAACACCTCCTGGTCCTCAGGGGGCGCCGGTAGGTCCAGCTCCTCCAAAGGGGTATCCGCATACCGTTTGGCGGAGCGGAGGATGTCTTTACAATGGTTGATGGTGATCCTGGTGAGGAAGGCCCGCTCCCGGCCCGGCCAGGGCGTCCCGGCTCCCTCCAGCAGCTTGAGGAACACGGTCTGCACCGCATCCTCCGCCTCCTGGGAGGAGCGGAGATAGCCCAGGGCCACACGGTAGACCATATCGCCGTAACGGTCAAAAAGCTCCAGTACCCTTTCCCGGTCCATTTCCCTCCCCCTTTCTGTTTCTTTTTGAGGCCTCGTTTATATAACGAATGAGCGGGCCAGATCAGCACAATTTTTTCCCTTTTTTCAAAAAAATACCGGGCCTGACCGCTGGTCAGGTCCGGTATTTCCTATTTCTTCTCCCGGTAGGTCTCCAAGTAGGCCTCTTTGCGGCTGTCGGCCAGGAATTGTTCACTCTCCCGGCAAAAGTCCCCGTCCTCTAAAAGCTCCACCACATAGGGGGCATAGCGGGTACCCTTACCGGCGCGCAGTTCGGAGACCAGATCGTCAAAGCTTTTGGCGGCGGCATAACTGCGGCCGATGTTGTCGGTGCCCGCATCCAGAGCGTCCACCACAGTGATGATATCCACCATGACCCGCACTGCCGCCGGGCACTCGCCCGCCGTCATGGGGTAGCCGCCGGAGTGGTCATAGGAGCGGTGGTGATACCGGGCAGCGTTGGAGTAATCCTCCAGCTTCAGGGTCTCCAGCAGGCTGCAGCCGAACATTGGATGGAGCTTGATACAGGTGAACTCCTCGTCCAGCAGCCGGCGGCTGTACTGACCCACATAGCTGATAAGCATACACTTACCCAGATCGTGGTAAAGGCCGCTGTAATAGGCCTTTTCCAACAGAAGGGCCAGCTCCCCGGGGCTGTCGGCGGGCCGTTCCATGCCGAAGGCCCCGTCCAGAAGGCGTGGGGCGGCCTGAGCCAGCCGGGCACAGAAGCGGCGTGTCAGCTCGGCCACCACCTCGGAATGGATATAGGTAGGGGGGTGACAGGCCAGAATATAATCCAGCACCCGGCGCTGGAAGGCCTTGTCATCGGCGGAGACCTGCTCGCTCATGGTCTGGAGGGCCCGGGAAACCTGGAGGGCATACTCGTTCTGGGGAAGCTGAAAGAGGTACTCCCGCTGCCGGGCCTGGATCTCCTCCACCTGTTTCCAGGCCGCCTCCCGCTCTTTGGCGGGCAGGTAGGCAGAATAGTGCTTCAGGTACTCCGGCGCGGTCAGGATGGCCCAAATGCTGTCCCCGGAGAAGTCGGCAGCGTCCGCCCCCTTGCAGATGTCAAAAAGCTCCGCCATGAGCTCCTCCGCCGGAATGAGCCCCGCGTGATACCGGGCGGCGGCGTAGACGTAGCGGGTCCGGGCTCCCACCGCCCGCTCCTTGACCGCGGCGATCCGCTCCTGGTGGTGGTAGACGTACTCCGCCGACTCCAGAACGGCGGCCGCCACCTCGGGATCGTACCGGCTCCGCAGGCCGCTCAGGAACTGGGTGCGGTCATAGTGAAGGGTGTAGACAAAGTCATCCCAGGGGATCTCAGGGTCCTTCTCCCGGTAGCCGGGGGATTCCACGATGGCCATGGCCTCCTCAAAGACCCGGGCATAGTCCTTCCAGCCCTCCATAATGTTATGAGGGCCGCCTTCGCCCCCCCGGATGCTTTTGAGGCCGTACTTCCTGTTGCCCAGGCAGCGGATGATGTAGCCCCGGGTCGTGGGATTTGCGATCTGCTCGTACCGGTCCAGATAGGCGGCGCCGGCGCTGAAGTAGGCGCCGATCTGCTCCACGAAAAGGTCGATGCCCATCTCCGAACTTCGCACGTTCAGATAGAAAAGGGTGATGCCCTGGTAGTAGAGCTCCTTCACCATCCCGTCCACGTCGCCGCGGGCTTGGGCGTAAGCGTAAAGAAGTTTGTGGATATAGTAGGCCACCCCTACGTCGGGGCTGCGGTTATAATTGAAAAGAGCTCCGGCCAGCTCCTCCAAAGCCGCCGCCTCCTGCTCCATCAGCGTCTCCCCGGTTTTGGAAAAGAGGATCTCCTTCAAAATGGCGTCATTTTCCTGATGGAGGTGATAGAGACGCTCCGCCCGCTCCCGAATGGCCCCGATGAGGGCCTCGTCGGAAAGATCAGCGGAAAACCGGGGCTTTGCCAGGCCCCGGGCCGCAGCCAGATTGTCCAGATAGGTTTGATACAGTCCTTCCATGGGCAGTCCTTTCCGGCTTTCCGCCGCACCCGGCGCAAAAGCCGGGCAAAGATTCTTTTTTGTATTGTATCATAAGGCGCACCGGGATACAAGCCCGCAAATCTCTCTCTCCGCCCCCCTCTCTTCTCCGCTTTCAACAATATAAGCCCTGCTTTTTCATTCTTCTTTGTGCATATTTTTCGATATTCTCTCTTTACATTCTTACTTTATCGTGTTATCATGCTAATACGCTAAAGTGAGCTAAAAAATCCAAGGAGGAATCCACTATGAAAAAGAAACTCATCTCTCTGTCCCTGGCCCTTGCTCTAGGCCTCAGCCTGGCCGCCTGCGGTGGGAAAGCCGATCCCACCCCCACCCCCGACGCACCGGACGGAAGCCCCACCGTGGAGAGCGACCTTGCTTACGTCAAGGACAAGGGCACTTTGATCGTAGGCATGACCGATTTCGCCCCCATGGACTACAAGGACGGCGGCGACGAATGGATCGGCTTCGACGCTGACATGGCAAAGGCCTTCGCCGAGTCTCTGGGGGTCCAGGCGGAGTTCCTGGAGCTGGCCGACTGGGACGCCAAGTCCATGGAGCTGGACACCAAGGCCATCGACGTGGTGTGGAACGGCATGACCCTCACCGATGACGTGAAAGCCCTGATGAGCACCTCGGAGCCGTACTGCCTCAACGGTCAGGTGGTGGTAGTCAACAAGGCCGTGGCCGACCAGTATCAAACCAAGGAAAGCCTCAGCGCGCTGAAGTTTGCCGTGGAGAACGGCTCCGCTGGCGCTGAGCAGCTGGACGAGCTGAACATCCCCTACACCGCCATGCAGAACCAGGCGGCCGCATTGATGGAAGTGGCCTCCGGCGCCTCCGACGCCGCCGTCATTGACCTTCTGATGGCAGGTGCCATGATCGGCGAGGGCACCAGCTACCCCGACCTGACCTACACCGTTCAGCTCAACGACGAGGAGTACGGCGTGGGCTTCCGGCTGGGCTCCGACCTGGTGGAGGCCTTCAATGACTGGTGGAAGGAAGCCTATGACGCCGGCACTGTGATGGAGACCGCCAAGACCTACGGCGTTCAGGAGTCCATCATCGAAAAATAAGCGCGTTGCCCACAGCTTGGGCAGGGGGCTTTTAGCCTCCTGCCCTTGACGGCGCTCTGAGAGAGGAGAAACACCCATGACATTTGGCGCGGTCACGGCGACCCTGATGACGGGGATGGCCGTCACCCTGAAGCTCTTTTTCCTGACCCTGCTGATCGCCCTGCCCCTGGGGCTGGTGGTCTGCCTGGGGACCATGAGCCCCTTTGCACCCCTGCGCTGGTTGGTGAAAACGGTGGTCTGGATCGTCCGGGGCTCCCCTTTGATGATCCAGATCATGGTCATCTTCTATGGCCCCGGCCTCCTGTTCGGCTGGCCCCTCCTGCCTCGGTTCACCGCGGCTCTGGTGGCCTTCTCCGTCAACTACGCCTGCTATTTTGCCGAGATCTACCGGGGCGGTATCCAGTCCATCCCCGCAGGCCAGCAGGAGGCGGGCCTCGTGCTGGGCATGACAAAAAGCCAGATCTTTTTCAAGGTGACCCTTCTTCAGGTCATCAAGCGGATCGTCCCCCCCATGGGCAACGAGTTCATCACCCTGGTGAAGGACACCTCTCTGGTCCGGGTCATCTCGGTCTACGAGCTTATTTGGATGGGGGAGACCTACATCAGAAAGGGCCTCATCTGGCCCCTTTTCTACACGGCAGTCTTCTACCTCATTGCCAGCGGTATCCTGACCCTGTGGCTGGGCTGGTTTGAGAAGAAGCTGGACTACTTTCAGTAAGGGGGCAATGGGGCCCCACAAAAAGGGTCTCTCCCTTTTTGTGGGGAAAGGAAAAGCCCCGGAATGAGCGAGCTTTCGGCCTTGCCGGAAGCGAGAGATATGGAGGAGGCTTTGACACCATGGCAATTTTAGAAGTCAACAACATTGAAAAGCACTTCGGCGCCACCAAGGTGCTGGAGGATATCTCTTTCTCTCTGGCCGAAGGCAAGGCCCTGGCCATCATCGGCTCCTCGGGCAGCGGCAAGACCACCCTGCTCCGGTGCCTCAACTTTCTGGAGACCCCCGACCAGGGCACCATCTCAGTCCGTGGGGAGGTCCTTTTTGACGCCAAGGTCCACACCGCCCTCAACGAGGAAGCCATACGCCAAAAGCGGCTCCACTTCGGGCTGGTGTTTCAGTCCTTCAACCTCTTCCCCCAGTATACCGCCCTGGAGAATGTGACGCTGGCAGTGCGGCTTCGAGAGAAGGACAAGGCCCAATGGCCCGCCATCGACAAGCGGGGCATGGAGCTTCTGGACCGGATGGGCCTTGCCGACCGGGCGGGCCACTACCCACACCAGCTCTCCGGCGGACAGCAGCAGCGGGTAGCCATCGCCCGGGCCCTGGCCCTCTCCCCCGACGTACTCTGCTTTGACGAGCCCACCTCCGCCTTGGACCCGGAGCTTACCGGGGAGGTTCTAAAAGTCATCCGCTCCCTGGCCCAGCAAAATACCACCATGATCATCGTCACCCACGAGATGGCCTTCGCCCGGGACGTGGCCGACGAGGTCATCTTTATGGACGGCGGCCTCATCGTGGAGCAGGGCCCCGCCCAAGAGGTCATCGAGCACCCCAAAGAAGAACGGACCAAACAGTTTTTGTCCCGGTACCAGGAGAACTGATCTGATCCCGTTTCCTGAAAAGTCCCCGCTTTCAAAAGAAAGCGGGGACTTTTTTCCGGCGGACATCAGGCTGTCTTGCCGCTCTCTCCCTTGGCTTTGGCGATGCACTCAGCCGCCGCGGCCTTGGCGCCGTTGCTGGTCATGGTGGCTCCCGAGACGCCGTCAATGTCGGCGCCCTTCTCCTTGATCTGCTTGCCCAGTTCCTCCAGGGCGGCGCCCCCCACGCCGGGGGTCTCCTGGTCGCCGCTGATCTTCACCGCAGTGATCTTGCTCTCATCCACGGTGATCTCCACCGTCACTGCTCCACCGTAGCCTTGGGCACTGGCGCTGTATGTGCCGGCGGTATAAATAGCCTCCCCGGTCTCCTTCTTCTGGCAGGCCGCAGCCCCCAGGATCAGCGCCAGAGCCAGAAAAAGAACTGCGTATTTTTTGTTCATGGTCTTCCTCCTCTTCATGTTCCGGACATGAGAGGAGCTTGCCCCATTTTTCCTTTTTTATTCCAGATTTTTCTCAGCCCGCGGGCATGGTGTGGGGATAGATGGGCAAAGGCTCGTGGGTGAGGGCGCGGATATTCTCCTCCGTCATGGCCTGATAGGGGATCTTGCGTTCGGTCATCTCCCCCACCTCATTGAGCAGCCAGTTCCGGTATGTCTCACCGTCCACCGCCTCGGCCTTTTCATTCAGCCAGGCAGCACGGATATAGTAGACCACACCGTCCCCATCCTTGTCCACCTCGTCAGGGAAGGGGTTTCCTTCATAGTCCGTGTCCCGAAGGGACTTGTCCCAGGCGTCCACCGTGGCAATCAGCTCATAGACATCATCTGCGCTGTTGTAGTAATAGAGGTAGTATGGCCAGAGGGCGTCTCCCGCCAGGCCTTGATTGTGGGAAAAGCCCACCATCACCGCGTTTTCATAGAAGGTAAACATGGGAAATTCCTGCAGCTCGATCCGCACCGGGTTGACGGCACCATTGGCATCATAGCCGATCACATAGCCCCGCTGTCCGGCGGTGTAGGTGTTGGTATAGCCGATGATAAGCTCCTCCTCCCCGTCTCCGTCCACGTCATAGACGGCGAACTGGTTCAGCTCCATCACCCCGTCCTCCCCGTAAAATTCCGTCTGGCTCCCGTCGGGAAGCTTCCCGGTGCTCCAAAGCTCCCATAAGACAGCGGCGTAAGCCTCCCGCGGAGTCTCGTAAAGCCGCTGTTGGACTGGCTTTTCCTCCAATACCGGCTTCTGCACCGGGGTGAGAAGATTGAAATCGTAGCAGTCGGCCACCGCCTCCAGCCGCTCCCTTGTCATCTCTCCATCGGTACCAATGAATACGTTGAAGACCACAAAGCTGTCGGGAAGGTCGGCCATAATCACCGATTTCCCCGGACCCATGGCCAGCAGGACCTCCACCCCGCTTGCCGTCTTGTAGCTCCATTCCTGGTATTCGGCGGCATCCACCACCGACAGGGTCACCTCATTGAAGGTACCCTTGACGCTCCGCTGGAACTGGACATCCACAAGACCCCAGCCTTCCACATAGGCGTAGCCGTCAAAGTGGCAGCCCCCGTCTTCATACATATAGGTCCAGTAGGTCTCCTGGTCCTTCCCAAAATCCGCCAGAGGGCCCAGAGCCTCCGGGTGCTGGTACAGGTCGATCAAGTCCGTGTGGAGCGTGAGGCCGTACTTGCCGGCGATCTCCTCCAGCTTCTCCCCCATCTCCCGGGTGTAGACGCCGTAACAGCCGTACTTTTCAAAAAGCACCGGGTCGATGGTATTGCCCACGCTGTCAAGAATGGCTCTATCCCGGTCATAGCCCTCCAGAAAGTCCTTCCACTCTGCCAGGGCCTTGCTCTCCGGCGTGCCGGCGAAACCGGACAGACTGATGACATCGACGGAGGTCTTTTCCCCGGGGACCATCAGCCCGGTGTCCGGGTCGATGACGTCCACCTCCTGCTGCCTTGGCAGCAGGGCGTCCCGGAGACCCAGAAAGTTCACCGCCACCGCCGTGCCTCCCAGAAGGGCCAGCAGGCCGATGACCGCCGCCAGAGGGACAAGACGGCTCAAAGGCCTTTTGGTTCGTTTTGCTTGTGTCATTTGCTGCATTTCCTCCCATTTCACCGTTTTGGACGGATGGAGTTGGGAAAAGGTGCGCCGGTAGAAGTCTCGGTTATTCATCCTGCCACGCCTCCTTCAATTTCAGTTTCAGCTGTGCCCGCGCCCGGCTGAGCCGGGTGGTCACCGCCGAGGTGTCGATCCGCAAGAGCCCGGCGATCTCCTTGACGGAGAGGTCCTCATAGTAGAAAAGGTCCAGCACCGTGCGGTATTTCTCGGGCAGCTCCATCACCGCTTCATAAAGGCCTTGCTCCTCCGGCTGTTCAAAGGCCGGAAGGTACGCCTCGTCCAGCTCGGCCCGCCGCTTCCGCCAGGGGCTTTTCTGTACGTCCTTACAATAGTTCACCGCCACCCGGAGAAGCCACCGCCTGAGGTGCTCCGCCCCGTCAAAATCCCCTGTGTACCGAAAAAGGCGCAAAAACACCTCCTGAACGGCGTCGTCCGCATCCTGAGCGCTGCCCAGGCTGTGGAAGGCCACCCGGTATACCATATCCTGATATTTTTCCACCGCACAGGTGAAACTGAATTTGTCCATAAACCATCCCCGCTTGTCCTGAATGTACATTCACTTATTATACGAGTATGGGGGGCATTTTGTCACAAAGAGAGGGAAATTTTTTTGAAAAAGTGCCCTGCCCGGAAAGCGGGCAGGACACTTTTTTGTTTTAGGAACCCTGGGACGCAGCGTCTCGGATACCGGAGAAAGACTTGACTGTCTCTGTGAGGGTGAATTGGGTGGAGATTTCACCGCCAGCTTCCTCCCCGAAGTCCGGGACGCCGCCGGGGCGGCCGCCCCGGTCCTCGGGGGCGGCTCCCTCGGGCGGCTTACGGCCCAAGGGCCGGGCCTGTTCGTCGGGGGTCATCTCCTCGGGAAGGTCGGCGCCGCCGTCAGGGCGGAAGCCCTCAAGCCCCTGGGGAGGCTGGCCGGGGTCGAAGCCCTCGGGAGGCTCCATGCCCTCGGGGCGTTCCATTCCCTCCAGCGGCTCCTGCCCCTCAGGGCGCTGTCCGCCCATGCCGCCGGGGAAACCCATGCCATAGCCGTTACCACTCCACCCTTGGAGCACATCGTCCACATAAAGCTGGTAGGCGGTATCCAGCTTCAACTCCGGGACGGTGAGGGTGATGGCCTGACAGGCCTTTTGAAGCTGGGCGCTCCACAAGATTTCCCCCGCCGGGTCTTTCAGCTCCACCAGGCTTCCCGCCGGGAGGGTGGCGGCGAAGGACAGCTCCATATAAGCCTGCCCGGAACCGTTGTCCACAGTGTCGTTCCGGGAGCCGAAGGCGTACACCATGCCGCCATTGATCAAAATGGGTTCCTCCGCGTCAATGCCACCGTCCCCAGTCTGGGGATTGGCCATGGACCACACTGTGCCGCCGTTGATGACCAGGTAGCCGTTGGAGTCGATGCCGTCTCCCTCGGCCCCCAGGCCGGCGTTGATCTCCAAAGTACCGCCGTTGACGGTGGTGACGGAAACATAGTCCTCGTTGGTGTTGATGCCGTCGTTCTGGGCCTCAATACGGATGGCGCCGCCGTTGATGCTGAGATGCAGCTCGGAATCCAGGCCCTCGTTGTCGGCCACAATATTCAAAATTCCCGCGCCGCCGGGCTCCTCGCTGATGTTCATGCTCATTTTGGAGTAGAAGGCTCCGTCGTACTTGTGGAGCTTTTTGGTGGTGCCCTCCTTATAGATGCGGGCCACGTGGGAGCCCTGGAAGGTATTCTCGCTTCCGGCGGCCAGGATCACGTTGGCCCCGGCTTCGGAGGTATCCACATAGGCTGTAGCCTCATAGTCCGGGTTTTCATCGTTGTCATAGGCCACAAAGTCCCGGTCACACTCATAGACGTTATAGAAAATGAGGGCGGGGGCCACGGTACACTTCACGTCCACATTGTCCAGGATCAGCGTCACCACCGCCTGGGGGTCGTCCTTGGCCTCCTCCCCCAGGTCTATGGCGATCTGGCCCTTGGAGAGGGAGCCGCTGAGGCGGTATGTCCCCGGCTGGGTGATGGTAACGACGGTGTGCTCTGCCGCCTCCCCGATGGAGTGGCGCTCTTCTGCGGTCCCCTCCCCGTAGGCGCTGCCGTCCTCCCAGGTATCCCGGTCCTCATAGTAGATGATATCCGCCCCCACGTAGACGGCGCCGGCGGGGTCGGTGGAGGCGGCCTTTCCGTCTACAGTGATGCCCTCATCGGAAAGCTGGATCCGGGTAGCGGTATCCTCCTCCTTCTTCTCCGTTTGGGAGGTGCAGGCGGCGGTGAGGGTCATGAGGGCCGCCAGCAGCAGGGCGGGGGTTGCAAACTGTTTCATTGGATTTTCGTCCTTTCCGTTGGAATGGACATAGAATACCATGGGAATATGAACATTTCCTGACAGAGAATGAATTTTTTGTAAAAGGATGGGATGGCATTCGCCATCCCATCCCTCATTTTATTCTTATTTCGCCCAGTCCCGGCTGCGGCCCACGGCCTTATGCCAGTCACCGAGCAGTTTTTCCCGCTTTTCCTGCTCCATCCCGGGCCGGAAAAGGGCGTCCTGCTTCCAAAGGCCCCGGATCTCCTCCCGGTCCTTCCACACCCCCACGGCAAGGCCCGCCAGATAGGCACACCCCAGGGCAGTGGTCTCCCGGATGGCGGGGCGGCAGACGGGCCGGTCCATGATGTCCGCCTGGAACTGGAGAAGAAACCCGTCCCGGCTGGCCCCGCCGTCCGCTTTCAGCTCCCGAAGGGGCATCCCGGTGTCCGACTCCATGGCGTGGACCAGGTCGCAGACCTGGTAGGCGATGGACTCCTGGGCCGCCCGGATGATATGTTCCCGCTTGGTGCCCCGGGTGATGCCCAGAATGGCCCCCCGGGCGTACATATCCCAGTAGGGGGCCCCCAGCCCGGTGAAGGCGGGTACCAGGTACACCCCGCCGTTGTCCGATACCTTCTGGGCGTAGTACTCGGCGTCCGGGCTTTCGGCAAAGAACCGCAGCTCGTCCCGCAGCCACTGGATCACCGCCCCGCCTACAAACACGGAGCCCTCCAGGGCATACTGGACCTTGCCGTCAAGGCCGATGGCGATGGTGGTAACAAGGCCGTTTTTGCTCTCAATGGGTTTGTCCCCCGTATTCATCAGGAGGAAACAGCCCGTTCCATATGTATTCTTGGCCTCCCCCGGTGCAAAGCAGGTCTGGCCGAAAAGGGCAGCCTGCTGGTCCCCCGCTATCCCTCCGATGGGCACCTGGATCCCCTGAATTTCGGCGCAGCCGTATACCTCGCTGGAGGAGCGGACCTGGGGCAGGATGGCCCTGGGAATGTCCAGCGCCTCCAAAAGGGTATCGTCCCAGCAGAGCTTATGGATGTCGTAGAGCATGGTCCGGGAGGCGTTTGTGGGGTCGGTGGCGTGGACCTTGCCCCCGGTGAGCTTCCAGAGAAGCCAGGTGTCCACCGTGCCGAAAAGGAGCTTCCCCTCCCTGGCTTTCTCCCTCGCCCCCTCCACATGGTCCAATAGCCACTTGATCTTGGTGGCGGAGAAATAGGCGTCAGGGACGAGTCCGGTGGTTTTTTTGATGTGGTCGGAAAGACCCTTCGCCACCAGCTCGTCCACCAGCTCCGCCGTCCGGCGGCACTGCCAGACAATGGCGTTGTGGATGGGCCGGCCCGTCTCCCTGTCCCAGAGGATGGTGGTCTCCCGCTGGTTGGTGATGCCGATAGCGGCGATGTCGGCGGCTGATACCCCCGTTTGGGCAATGACCTCCATCATCACCGCATACTGGCTGGACCAGATCTCCATGGCGTCGTGTTCCACCCAGCCCTCCTTGGGGTAGAACTGGGTAAACTCCTTCTGGCTGATGCCCACGATGTTCTGTTCCCGGTCAAACAAGATGGCCCGGGAGCTGGTGGTGCCCTGGTCCAGGGAAAGGATATATTTGCCCATCACAGATACCTCCCTTCGGTTATTTCCGCTCTCCTGTCATGGTCTGCTCCACAATGTCCTCCATGATCTCATAGGTCATCTGCCCGGTAAGGTAACCGAACACGTTGCCCTCCCGGTCGATCATAAAGGTGGTGGGAAAGGACCTGATCCCATAATCGGCAAAAAGGCTTCCCTCCGGGTCCATCAGCACCGGATAGGTGTAGCCGTTCTCCTCCAGAAAATCAGTGATTTCCTCCTCCGTTCCCTCCTGGCCGATCCCCGGTCCGGCCACCCCCAGCACAATGAGGGCGTCCTCCCCCTCCCGGCTGTATTCCTCATACAGCTTCTGGATCTCCGGCATCTCTGCCCGGCAGGGAGAGCACCAGGTGGCCCAGAAATTGAGGAAGATGGTCTTACCCTCATAATCCGCCAGGGAATGGGTCTCCCCGAACTGGTCGACCAGGGTAAAATCCGGCGCAGGGATCGCCTCCGGCTCTGGCTCCGGTTCCGGCGTAAGGGTGGGCTCTGGCGCAACGGTCTCCACCGCCGGCTGGGACGTCAGGCGGGCAAACCAGCCCGTCACCCGCTCCATCCCTCCGCTGAACATCAAAAGGCCCATAACCACCATCAATGCGCCCCCGGCCTTCACCGTATAGCGCACCACGCTCCCGTGGCTTTTGACAAAGGCCAGCAGGCCGGTGGTAAATACCCCCACCGCCAAAAAGGGTAGCACAAACCCCAGGGTATAGACTCCCATCAAAACCGCCCCGGCCCACCGGGTGGCGGTGGAGGCCGCCATTAGAAGCACACTGGTCATGGCAGGGCCCACACAGGGCGTCCAGGCAAAGCTGAAGGTGAAGCCCATCACAAGAGCTGTCAACGGAGACATGGTCCACCTGTCCAACCGGAAGGGAAGCCGCCGCTCCCGACTCAGAAACCAGGATGTTTTGAACACCCCCAGCTGGTAAAGGCCGAAAAGGACCACCAAAATCCCTCCGAGCCGGGCAAACAAAAGCTGGTTCCGCCGAAAAAAGAGCCCCAGGGCTGAGGCGCCCAGCCCCAGCAGCACAAAGGCAAAGCTCACTCCCAGCACAAAGAAAAAGGTATGGAACAGCACCTTTTTCCGGTCATACCGGACCACACCGTCCTCCCCCCGGACCCCGGTGCCTCCGGAGAGATAGCCAATATAGAGGGGCAGCAGGGGCAGCACGCAGGGGGAAAAGAAGCTGAGCAGCCCCTGAACAAACACGGTAAGCGCCGATACGCTCACATCCACTGAAAATCCCACAAAGGCACCTCTTCCCAGTTAATTTTTTACCACAACGCAGGTTTTATGTCCGTAGTAACGGAAGCAGTCAATGGCGGCCTGGTCGATCTCCTCCCCGCAGACCAGAATGGGAACCGCCGGGGGACAACTCACCGAGGGGGCGGCCAGGACCCGGCCCAGGCAGTCTTCTAACGGCAGTTCCTCCGAAGGGGCAAAGATGGCCTTTCGGATGGACATACGTTTTTTCCCCCTTGCCATGGTCGGAGTGACAGGATCTGAGGGCCGGGGGCTGGCGCAGTTCAGGGCGTCTGCCAGCTTTTGAAGATCCTCTTGAGTAGTGGAGCCCGAGGCCATCAGCACCACATAGTCCCCATCGGCAAACTCAGGCTCCACGCCCCCCACCCGGAGAAGGTCGCTGAGGGCATGGCCCTCCCAGCCGGAGGCGGAGGCGTGAAGGGTCAGCTTCAAAGGCTCCTCCCCCCAGAGCTTCCAGCCCCGGCCTGCCAGGCCGGTTTTCAGCACGTCCAGGGACCGGGCAGCAAAGCGGATGCGCTCCGGCCCCTCCCCCGTCAGCCAGGCGTTGCAGGCGTCCAGGGAGGCCAGGGTCAGATAGGAGGGGCTGGTGGAGCCAAAGAGGGCCATAGCCTCCTTTGCCCGCTCTCCCAGGCCATTTTGGACGGTTTTGGAGATATGGAGATAGGCGCCCCCTGTCAGCACGGGCAAAGTTTTGTGGGCGGAATCACAGCACAGGTCGGCCCCCAGATCCATTGGGTGGCAGGGCTTTTCCAAAAAATGAAGGTAGGCCCCGTGGGCGTTGTCCACCAACAGCAGCGTCCCGCGGCGGTGACAGACCTCCGCCAACGCCTGAATGTCCGCCATGCCTCCCAGATAATCGGGAGATGTGATATAAACCGCAACGGGGGGCACTTCCAGATCAGCCAGAGCCCTTTCCAGCCCCGACCGGGTGACAGGGCAGCTGCACAGGCTCTCCCGCTCCCCCTCGCCCCAGAGCCACTCCACCTCCAAGTCAAGCAAAGCGGCGGCGTAGAGGAAGGCCTTATGGACGTTCCGGGCCGCCAGCACCACAGGAGCCGCCCCGGCGGGACGGCTCCACAGGGCCAGGGCCAGCATGGCCCGGATGCACTGGCTGGAGCCCTCGGCGGAGTAGAGGGTCCGCCCGCTTCCGAAGAGCCGGGCGGCGTTTTCTTCGCTGCGGGCGATGATGCCGCTGGCCTCATAGAGGGAATCGGCCCCCTTCACCTCGGTGATGTCCCAGCCCTCGCAGCCCAGAGGGCCAGAGCCCTTGTGGCCGGGCATATGGAACCGGGCCATCCCCTCCCGCTGGTAGCCCTTCAAAAAGTCCAGGATCGGTGTCTCCATCAGCCGTCCCCCAGAGTCCGGGCGGCCTCCAGGGCGATGGCGCACTCCATCCGCTTCCGGAAGAGCTTGCAGCCCTTCTCATAGACCCCGCTCACCGACCCGGTGGCGTGGTAGCCATTGGCGGCGCAGCCGCCGGAGCAGTAGAGCTTGGCCCAGCAGTCCTTGCACTCGGGCCGGGCGTAGACGTTGCAGGCGGCAAACTGGCCCTGGACCTGAGGGGCGGTGACGCCGTTCCACACGTCCCCTAACTTGAACTTCTCCTCCCCCACGAACTGGTGGCAGGGATAGAGGTCCCCCCAGGGGGTGACGGCCATGTACTCGGTGCCCGAGCCGCAGCCCGAAATGCGCTTGTACACACAAGGCCCGCCGGTGAGGTCCAGCATGTAGTGATAGAAGGTGAAGGGCTTGCCCGCCTTCCGCCGCTCCTGCATAAGCTCCGCCAGCTTTTCGTACTGGTCCATGACGATGGCAAGGTCCTCCTCGGTGAGGGCGGAGGGGTCGTCATCGGGGCAGACCACCGGTTCCATGGAAAGCTCGGTGAAACCCAGATCCAGCATGGTCTTGATGTCCTCCAAAAAGTCGGGGTTTTGGTGGGTGAAGGTGCCCCGCATATAGTAGCCCTTATCCCCCCGGGCCTTCACCAGCTTCTGGAACTTGGGCACGATGGTCTCCCAGCTTCCCTTCCCGGCGTAGTCCACCCGGAAGCGGTCGTGGACCTCCTTCCGCCCGTCCAGAGACAACACCACGTTGTGCATTTCCTTGTTAGCAAAGTCGATGACGTCATCGTCAATGAGGACGCCGTTGGTGGTGAGGGTGAAGCGGAAGTTCTTGCCCCGCTCCTTCTCCACACTCCGGGCGTAAGCCACCAGATCCTTCACCACCTGCCAGTTCATCAACGGCTCGCCGCCAAAGAAGTCCACCTCCAGGTTCCGGCGGGAACCCGAGTGGTCCATGAGGAAATCAAGGGCCTGCTTGCCCACCTCGAAACTCATAACCGCCCGGTCGCCGTGGTACTTGCCCTGGCTGGCGAAGCAATACTCACAGTTTAAGTTGCAGGTGTGGGCCACATGGAGGCAGAGGGCCTTGACGATCCCCTCGCTGCGCTCCTTCAGCTCCCCGGCCAAAGGCTCGAAGGTGTCGGGGGCCCAGAGCTTGCCCGCTTCCTTCAGCTCCTCCACGTCGTCGCAGCAATCGGAAAGGTCGGCTTCGGTGACGTCAGCGCGGCCCGCGTACTTTTCCAGCAGGACCGGGATAATTTCAGCCCGGGTCTTTCCCTCGTCGTAGCAGCCGATGACGTCATAGGCCACCTGGTCCACCACGTGGACCGAGCCGGAGTAGGTATCCACAACGATGTACTGCCCATTCAGGGCAAAGCGGTGTATCATATGTCTGTTCTCCTTATCTTTATCCAGTATCTTCTTGTCAGAAAGGTTTCCCCTTCATCTATATTTTCAACTTTGTTCTCCAAAATCCCGCCGTTTTTCTCGATAATTTTGTATGAACCAATATTGTCATCATCACAGGTGACTAATACTTGATCCTGCAGCACCAGTTCTTTGGCCTTTTCCAGGCCAAGCTTCAAAAGCATGGTTCCATATCCCATTTTCCAATATTTTGGGTTGATCCCATAGCCGATATTCCCGCCGTAATTGAGCAGCGCCGGAGTTAATTCCGTTCTGATACTGATCCTGCCGATGAATTTATCATCGTCCACAAAGAAATAGTCGTAGGACGGAACATACTTGGGTTTCAGCTTGCTCCTGTCCCTGCTGTCTTTGTACTTCTGTATGATATCGACCTTTTCCGGGTCATCAAACATCAGATCATGCTTTTTGATGGTTCCTTTTTCTATTTCCTGCAGAGATAACAGATAAGCTTCTTTGTACCCTGCCAAATATGTTTCTTCGGCGTCGATGAGCCTGAGCATGTTATCAACCCCTTGTTGATACGTTTATATGAAAAATGCCGCCCTTGGGCGGCATTTTCGATAGACCGTTCTTACTTCTGGAGGCTCTCGCACTCCTGGTTGGCAATGCCGCAGCTGGTCTTGCAGGCGGACTGGCAAGAGGTCTGGCACTCGCCGCAGCCGCCGGTCTTGGCGCTGTCGCAGAGATTACGGGTCTCCAAAGTCTGAATGCGCTTCATCATAACATCCTCCTTCGTGGGAATTTACCGCTATTATAGCATTTTCTTTCCGGGAAGTCAATCTTTGGTTGGGACCTTGCCCGGTTTTTACTTCAAATCCCCGGTGGCGGGGCCTTCGATCAGTCCCCCCTGTTCAGTGAACCGGGAGCCGTGGCAGGGGCAGTCCCAGGTGTGCTCCTGACTGTTCCATTTGAGGGCGCAGCCCATGTGGGGGCACCGAGGCGTGGTGGGAGTCAGCAGGCTGATGGCGGCCTCCACGCTGTTGAGGGCCAGTTGGGGGCGGAAAGCGCTCCGGGAGGGGGAAAAGAGGGCCTCATAGGGGCTTTCGCCCTTGGTGATGAGGCCGGTGAGCACCCCGGCAGCCGCCATAGAGGAGGTCATGCCCCACTTGTTAAAGCCCGTGGCCACGTATAGCCCCCGGGCGGAAGCGGAGTACCGGCCGATATAGGGCACCCCGTCCAAACTCATGCAGTCCTGGGTGGCCCAGTGGGCCGCCTCTTTGGCGTGGGGGTACTGGAAACGGGCAAAGGCCCGCAGCTTTTCCCAGCCCTCCCCCGGCTTTCCGGTGCGGTGACCGCCGCCCCCCCAGCAAAAGGAGGTCTTTCTGATTCCGGAAGGAAAGGCCCCCGGTCTGCTCATCCAGATACATCCCGTCCACCTGCTGGGCGTTTTCCAACGCGATGACGTAGGAGCGCTCCTGATAGAGCTTCAAAAAATAGCTGCCATGCTTATTGAGGAAGGGAAAGTGGGTGCAGACCACGATTTCACGGGCCTGAATGGCCCCCTTCTCCGTCACCGCCTTGCCCGGGGCAAGCTCCAGCACCGGGGTATGCTCGTAAATGGGCAGGTCCCGGGCAATGGCGTAAAGGAACTTCAGGGGGTGGAACTGCCCCTGCCGGGGGAACTTCACCGCCCCCATGGTGGGAAGAGGCAAGGGCACCCGCTCGGCAAGCTGGGCCGGCGCCCCAATGACCCGCAGGGCCTCCATCTCCCGCTCCAGCGCCCCCCGGTCATCCAGGGAGTAGACAAAGGCGTCCTTCTCCTCAAAATCGCAGTCCATTCCCTGACACAGGGTCCGGTAGGTGCTGAGGGCTTCCTCGTTGGCCTCATAGTAGAGCCGGGCCTTCTCCGGACCAGATTCTTTCAGAAGCTTTTGGTAGATAAGCCCATGCTGGGATGTGAGTTTGGCCGTTGTGTTCCCGGTGGTTTTGCCGCCGATGGTGTCCGCCTCCACCAGAGCGCAGTCCACCCCGGCCTTTTTCAGCTTCCAGGCACACAGCACCCCGGCAAGACCTCCGCCGATGATGAGTACGTCAGTCTTGAGGTCCCCCTCCAATGCCGGGAAGGCGGTTGGGGCGGCGGTCTGTTTCCACAAAGAAGCCATGGTCAGCTCCCCCTTTTTTCCATTTGGAGATAGGTTGCCCAAAAAACCG
Source organism: Oscillospiraceae bacterium (assembly GCA_022800215.1). GTDB lineage: Bacteria > Bacillota > Clostridia > Oscillospirales > Oscillospiraceae > Vermiculatibacterium. The sequence goes on from JAAWPV010000011.1 coordinate 30,916, forward strand.
CTCCAAATGTAGTGATTTCACCCCCAAGTGTTGTACGTTTTTGTACATCCAACAAAAATTTTCTATATTACCGTTTTGTTACTGAGTCCCACAAAGGGGACAGAAAAACCCCCAACCGGCTGTGCGGTTGGGGGTTCCCGGTTTTATATCAAAATGCGACCTTCAAAATAAGGGCCACGGCGCAGAGGATGACGGCACAGGGAACATAGAGATACCGGCCCAGGTAGTACCAGGTTCTTCCCGCCCTCTTTTTGGTTCCCCGGCCCACCTCCTCCAAAAGGGTCTCCCCTTTCATGATCCAGAACCAGCTCACCGCCCCCAAGGTGGCGCCAATGGGGATGATGTAGATGGATACGATATCCATCCAGGGGCCCCATTTGAAAATGGGCTCCATGTGAATGCCCGCCCCCAGGCACACCACGCACAGGAGGAGCAGCACCGCCTCCCGGCGCAGCTTGGGGAATTTGTGAAGCAGAGATTCCCCCACCGCCTCAAACATATTTTGCAGGGAGCTGACCCCGGCAAAGACCATGGCGGTATAGAGGATGACGGCAAAAAGCTGCCCCAGGGGGATGTCCTGCAAAATGCGGGGCAGGGTGACAAAGAGGAGGGAAGGCCCCGCTCCCACGTCCAGCCCATAAGCAAAGCAGGCCGGAATGATGACCAGCGCCGCCACCAGCGCGGCGATGGTATCAAAGAGCGCCGTCCGCTTGGCAAGGGCCACCACGTCCTCCTCAGGCCGGAGGTAGGCGCCGTAAACGATCATACCGCTGCCCGTGATGGACAGGGAGAAAAATGCCTGTCCCATGGCCCAGATCCACACCATGGGGTCCAGAAGCTCCTCCCAACGGCAGGAGAACATATAGCGGTAGCCCTCCGCCGCGCCGGGCAGGAAGGCTACCCGCACCGCCAGAACGGCAAAAATAAGAAAGAAGAGTGGCATCATCACCTTGTTGCTCTTCTCAATGCTTTTTGCCCCCAGCAGCAGGGTCAGAAGGGTACCTACCACCACGATGACGTGGAAGGGAACCACCGAATAATCGCTGAGGGAGAAGGAATTGAACCAGGCCTCGGTATCCAGCGTCATCAGAGAACCGGTGGCGGAGGTAACAAACGCCTTCAAAACGTACGAGATGATGACCGCATAACCGATGGCGATACACATGGATCCTGCCAGAGGGAGCCAGCCCAGCAGCCCCCCCGCCTTGCCCAACGGTTCCTTCCGGTCTGCCCAGGCCATCCGGTAGGAGCCCAACGTCCCCGTCCTAGCCCGCCGGCCCACCGCGTACTCGGCGGAAAGGCCCACCGTCCCAAAAAGCAGAATGAAAAACAGGTAGGCCACCAGAAAGGCTCCGCCGCCATAGCTTCCCATCTTGGCGGGAAAGCCCCACACATTGGCCATTCCCACCGCCGAACCCACCGCCGAGAGCACAAAGCCCCACCGGCTGGTGAACTGCCGCTTCTCTGTACTTTTGCTCATCTCTTTTCTCCTTGCCGCCCAGCGTTAAGTCGGGCAATTTTTTCTCGTTGGCTGTGACATTTTGCCCTTCTGTACAGAGTTCTTTATTGAAGGGTCTTCCCGATCACTTCCATAATCTCCGCCGGAGTCTTGCCCTGGCGGCTCAGCTCCATGGCCCGGGTCATGGGTCCGTGGGCATGGGCAAAGAAGGCCTTTAGCCCGACGCAGAGGTAGTATTGCCCCTCCTCTCCGTCCCGGGAAAGGCCGAACCTATCCTTCAAACAGCCCCCGCCGCAGCAGTTCAGCCAGGGGCAGGCCCTGCATTCGGCGGTGAGGGCGCTCTGCTTGCTCTCCCCGAATTTAAGCTGTTGGGGCAAGTTGGCCAGAGCCTCCAGGTTGTCGGTGAGCAGGCTGCCCAGCCGGTGGTCCGGGTCCACAAAGTGGTCGCAGGCGTAGATGCTGCCGTCCTCCTCAGCGATGAGCACCCGGCCGCAGGTGGGCGCCATCCAGCAAAGGCTGGCCTGGCCCCCTGCCCAGATCCGGGCGGTCTCGGCAAAAAGCTGCACATCCACCTTGCCCAGGTCATAGGCCATCCATTCGTCGAAAACGGTGCAAAGGAACTGCCCGTAACCCTCCCCCGTCACCGACTCCGGGGAGAAGGCGCCGTCGGGAAAGCGGACTACGATGGGGATGAACTGCATCCAGCCGGTACCCAAGTCCCGTAAGGCCCGGTAGACCCCCAGGGGAGCGGTCAGGGAAGCGGAGTTCACCGTACAGAGAAGGTCGGGCTGGATGCCCGCCTTTTGAAGCCGCTCCACCCCCCGGCGGACCCGGTCCCAGGTGCCTTGCCCGCCCAGGTCCCGGCGGTTTTGGTCGTGGACCGCCTGACTTCCGTCGATGCTGAGCCCCACATCAAAGCGGTTTTCCCTGAGAAACCGGCACCACTCGTCGCTCAGCAGCAAACCGTTGGTCTGGAGGTTGTTCCACACCTGCCAGCCACGGGGGAGGTACTTTTTCTCCAGCTCCACCGCTTTCTTGTAGAAGTCCAGCCCCGCCAAGGTGGGCTCGCCCCCGTGCCAGGTGAAGGACACCACCGGCCCGGCGCTTGCCTCAATGGTCTGCCGGATGAGCTTTTCCAGCAGCTTGAAGCTCATCCGGCTCTGCTTCTCGTGGGCGGAGTACTGTCCCTTCTCCAGGTAGTAGCAGTAATGGCAGCGCATATTGCACCGGGAGCCTACGGGCTTTGCCATGACCACAAAGGGCAGTTTTTCTTCTTTCATGGCCCTCTTCCCTTACTGTTTCAGATGCTCGTCCAGGAACTGGAGGGCCTTGTTCCAGGAATCCATGGCCTGCTCCTGCCGGTACAAGGGCTTGTCGTAATACCAGATGCCGTGGCCCGCCCCGTCGTAGCGGTAGAAGGTGTAATCCTTGCCCAGCTCCTTCAGGACCGCTTCCAGCTGGTCCACTTCCTCCGCGCTGGGGTGCTTGTCGTCGTTGCCAAAGATGCCCAGCAGCGGGCAGGAAAGCCCTTCGGCGTACTCAATGGGGGCCACGGGCTTTACGGGGGTGGCTTCCTCGGCGGGGGCGATGACCCCGCCGCCCCAGCAGTCTACCGCTGCGTCAATGCCCTCTAATGTGCAGGCGGCCAGGAAGGTATGCCGGCCACCGGAGCACATGCCGATGACCCCCACCTTCCCGTTGGCGTTAGGCTGGGTGCGGAGGAAATTGAGAGAGCCGTCGGTATCCCCCATGACAGTCTCGTCGGGGGCGCCCCCCTGACCCCAGATCCGCTGGCTCACCTCGGTGGGGGTGCCGTAGCCGAAGCGCTCATAAATGTTGGGACAAAGGACCCGGTAGCCATGCTGGGTAAAGCGCCGGGCGGTCTCCCAGCACCACTCGTCCCAGCCAGGCATGTGGGGAATCAGCACCAGACTGGGGAAAGGCCCGTCCCCAATGGGGCGGGAATAATAGGCCCGGATGGGATCTCCGTTGTGACCGGGAATGGTGACAGTTTCGGCAATCATGCCAAAGTAAGCGTCGGTTTGCTGGTCGTTCCATGTGGTTGCCATAAACGATCCCTCCTGTTTTTTGATTGATTGTATTTTTATTATATCGGATGGAAGAGATTTTTTCAACTTTTTCCAGCAGCCTTTCCCGCCGTATCCGCTGAAGATGTGCAAGGCGGGTCAACGGCTGCCGTATCTCACCCGGTTCTCGTCCACCCAATATCAAAGAAAAAAATCCCCAACCTTTCGGTTGAGGATTTTTCCTTTGGTGCACGAGGTGGGACTCGAACCCCCTACAAAACACCTTTCAGCCTTACGGCCGCAGCCCCCCGGAATATTTAGTTAGCATTTTAGTTAGCATTT
>JAAWPV010000012.1 GCA_022800215.1 Oscillospiraceae bacterium
AAAAGGGAGCTCCCTTTTGGCGGTCCCCCGCCGGGGGACCCATATTCCATCCCAACCGAGAGGAGTGGTGGCCTTGGCATCTGACCCGTCCTATCCGTACCCATCCCGTTCCACCCAAAATATCAATAGAGAGAAGGCAAGAAAATGAACACAACCACTATCATTACCCTGCTGGTCCTGGGCTGGATCATCATCGGCTTTATGTCCGGCAAGTGGTCCATGGGCACCGTCGCCATGACCGGCCTGGTGCTCCTGGAGGTCACCGGGGTCCTTACCTTTGAGGAGGCCTTTGCCTACGTGGCCTCCAACAACGTTATCATGGTGGCCTCCACCTTCATCCTGTCCGGCGCCCTCCAGAAGACCTCTCTGGTGACCCGGCTCCGCCACTGGATGCTGGCCCACGCCAAAAACGGCACCGCCATCGTGGCAATGTACCTCTTCGCCTGCTTCTTCATGGTCCAGTTCGTCATGCCCACCGCCCTGGTGGCTATGCTGCTCCCCTTCATGAACGCCCTGGACAAGGACAGCGAGGTCCAGCCCTCCAACCTTCTGTTCCCCGGCGTCGTGGTGGCCCACGCCGCCCAGTCCTCCCTGCCTCTGGGCAACGCCCTCACCGGCTTTGTCACCCTGAACGCCATTCTGGAGGCCAACGGCGCCCCCGGCGACGCGGGCCCCTTCTCCACCATCCTGGTGGCCTTCATCCCCGCCGTTCTGACCTACCTCTACTATGTGTTTGTGGGCTGGAAGCTCTATCCCAAGCGCACCTATGACACCTCCGCCATCAAGGAGTACAAGGACAAGGAGACCACCATCCCCAAGTGGCAGGAGACCCTCATTTACGTGGTCTTCATCGCCACCATGGTCCTTATCGTTCTCAAGAGCGCCCTGCCCAAGCTCATCCCCGTGGACCTTTACATGATCGCCATCATCGCCGACATCATCCTCTGCCTCACCAAGTGCATGAGCGTGCCCGATGTCCGCAACTCCATGAACATGGATACCCTCTTCATGCTGATCGGCGTTCTGCCCCTGGGCACCGCCATGCAGAAGACCGGCGCCGCCGAGATCGTGGGCAACACCATCGTAAAGATGCTGGGCGGCAACCCCTCCTACCCCGTGTTCCTGCTGGCCTTCATGGTGGTGGGCGGCATCCTCACCCAGTTCATGTCCAACTCGGCCACCAACGGCGTGTTCCGCCCCCTGGCTATCATCACCGCTGTCACCATGGGCTATAACGCCACCGGTATCGCCATCGCCTGCGGCCTCATGACTACCGCCGCCATGCTGACCCCCATGGGCTCCCCCTCCCTGGCTATCGCCTACGGCGCCGGCCAGTACAACCAGAAGGAGCTGCTGAAGGCCAACCTGCCCGCCTTTGTCATCCACACGGCGGCCGTCTTCGTCATGACCCTGATTCTATATCCGGCGTAAGCAAGTATCCTTTCCCTGGCCCGGTCCGCCCTCTGACGGGCCGGGCCTCCCCCTATCGACCTACACCATATAAAAGGAGGCACACCCTATGTCTTTGAAGCCTATGATCGGGATCCGCAGCGCCACCACCGACGCCGAGCTGGCCTTCATCCGCCAGATGGGCATCGAGTACGTGGAGATCAACGTCAGGGAGGAGGAGACCACTCCCGAGGCCCTGAAAGCCTTTGTGGACCGCCTGGCCCAGTTTGACCTGAAGATCTGCAACGTCAGCTGCATGTCCCTCCAGAAAAACGACATCATCGACCTGAACCTCACCGAGAAGGACGGCAAAGCCGTCAGCCGGGACGAGGAGATCGCCAAGTTCAACCAGTTCGTCCGCAACGTCGCCACCATCGGGGTGGGCACCGTCTCGGTGGCCTGGCAGCCCACCGGCATCAAGCGTACCGCCCACCAGGTGGGCAAGTACACCCGGGGCGGCTCCTCCGCTTACTGCGACATGGCCCAAATCGACGCCCTGCCCGACGACTACCCCCGCACCTACTCCGAGGAGGAGGTCTGGGAGAACTTCGAGTACTTCCTCAAGGCCATCACCCCCACCTGCGTGGAGTGCGGCGTCCGCATTGCCCTCCACCCCAATGATCCCCCCGTGCCCTCCCTCTGCGGCGTAGGCAGCCTTATCTGGAACATGGACGGCTACCGCAAGGCCTTTGCCATGGATCCCGCCGGCGTGGTGGGCTGCAAGCTTTGCGTGGGCTGCTGGCTGGAGGGTGGCGAAGCCTTCGGCGACCTCATCTCCGACATCAAGGAAATGCAGGCCGAGAACCGCATCGTCAACATCCACTTCCGCAACGTCAGCTCCACCATTCCCGTCTTTGAGGAGACCCTCTCCGAGGACGGCTACGCCAATATGTACGAGATTATGAAGGCCCTGGTGGAAAGCGGCTGCGACGCCCCCATTTCCATCGACCACGCTTTCAAAGGCACCCCCGAAATGGGCGGTATGGTGGCTTCCTTCGCCTACCCCACCGGCCACATGAAGGGCATGATGCACGCCATCGAGATCGAGCTGGGCAAGCGAGACCACTGAGCTCTCATTCTTCGCAACGTCCAACGGGCGGCGGATTTTATTCCGCCGCCCATTTTGTACGCCCTTTGTTCAGATTTTTACCCAAAAATTAAAATTTTATAGAAATTTCTCCTTTTCCCCTCCTGTTTCCTATTTCTTTTGCCAATAGTCACATCTTTCTTTTGGGTGTAAAATAATAAGCATATTAACGATAGGAAAGGGGACATGAAAGCTCATGTCAAAAGAAAAGTCTGTATTTTTCCAAAAGTATTTTGTCACTGACAAAGCCTTCTATAAGAAGGTCCTGCTCATCCTCATCCCCGTGGTGCTGCAAAGCTGCATCAACCAGGGTGTAAACATGATGGATACCATTATGGTGGGCCAACTGGGTGACACCGCCATCGCCGCCTCCTCCCAGGCCAACCAGTTCTATTCCTTGTTCCAGATCTTCTGTATGGGCCTCTCCGCCGCCGGATTGGTCCTCACCGCCCAGTATTTCGGGGCTAAGGATCTGCATACGGTCCGCCGGGTCTTTGACCTGCTGCTCCAGTTGGTCATCGTTCTGGGCGCCATCTTCGGGGTGCTCACCTTCCTTTTCCCCGAACAGATCATGGCCATCTATGTTCCGAAAGAGCCCGATGTCATCGCCTTGGGCGCCCAGTACCTGCGGATCACCGCCTTTATCTTCATCCCCCACGGCATCGCCCTGGTGATGGCCAACGTGGCCCGGTCAGTGGGCAATGCAAAGCTGGGGCTCTATGTGGCCATCCTGTCCTTCGCCGTCAATATCGGCGCCAACTATATCTTCATTTTCGGCAAACTGGGCTTCCCCGCCATGGGGGTCATGGGCGCCGCTCTGGGCACTCTGGTGGCCCGCATCGTGGAGCTCATCGTCTGCGCCGTATACCTTCTAAAGGTCGAGAAGGTGCTGAAATACCGTCCCACCAAGATCCTTAAGCTGCCCAAGCCCGCCCTGTTCAAAGAGTTCAAGCGCCTGGGCCTGCCCGCCGTTATTTCCGACGCTCTGTTGGGCTTTGCCGGCACCGCCATCTCCATGATCATCGGCCGTATGAGCAAGGAGGTCATGGGTGCCTGGGCTATCGTCATGGTGGTAGACCGGATGTGTACCGTGGCCATCCAGGGCGCCACCAGCGCCTCCGGTGTGGTGGTGGGCCAGACCGTGGGCGAGGGCGACTTCGACCGTGCCCAGCACGAGGGCTGGACCTTCTTCTTCCTGAGCCTGGGCCTGGGCGTTATCGCCGGATGCCTGGTGCTGCTGGTGGGCGAGGCGTCCATCGGCCTTTACAACATCACCCCGGCCACCCATGACGTGGCTGTCATCATGATGGAGGCCAGCGCCCTTGTGGTCTGCTTCCAGGCCATCCAGTCCACCCTCAGCAAGGGCGTCCTCCGGGGCGGCGGCGACACCAAGTTCCTCATGGTGGCCGACGTTCTCTTCCAGTGGTGCGCCTCCATCCCTCTGGGCATTCTGGTGGGCCTTGTGTGGAATATGTCCCCCTTCTGGGTCCTCATTGCCCTGCGCATCGACTACTTCATCAAATCCGTCTGGCTCATTTTCCGCCTGAAAAGCGGCAAGTGGATCCACAAGGCCAAGAGCATCGAAGCGTGAAGAAGCGGGCAACCGAGGGGATAAGGTCCGGAGTGGAGCGGACGGATTGGTGGGCCGTAGGCCCACCAAACGGCGCGCGCAATCGGAGAGACTTATATCCCGAGGTGACCTGACCGCTTCGCAACGTGACAGCCTGAAGCGTGAAAAAGCGGGCCCCAGGCCCAACAAACAGCCTTTCTTGCAAGTATTTTGATGGATGAAATGAGGGACGCCATTCATGCATCCCTCATCGAAATTCTCAAAACGAGGGATGAAATGAGTGATGGGAAGCCGGGTAAGGCCGCCCTCCGTCAAAGTCAGATCGAGGCGTTTCTGACAAGCCATGACGCTATCATGAACGCCGATGTGAGGGAGCTGTGCGGCGTATCTCCCGCCACGGTAAACCGCATTTTAGCCGGTCTGGCCACGGAAGGATACCTTGTCAAATGCCGGAAAAACGGTCATTGGTGCTATCGTTTGGCACCATAAGGAGCCTCCTTTTCACTCATCTTCTGTCTCAGGAGCAGCAAAGGACCGGAAGCCAACGCTTCCGGTCCTTTGCTGCTCCTCTTTGTTGTGCTACGGCTCCCTCGCAGGCCTTTGCTTCACGCTTTTTCCGTAGGGGTCGATGTCCTCATCGGCCCGCCTCCTCGGCGTATCTTCTCCCCGTTGGGGTGGCCGCCAGGCCACCCTGTCCCGTCTCCCGGAGGGAGGCGGGCAGCAGCGCCCCCACCGCTCCCATGGCGTCGATGACCTCATCGCAGGGGATCCGGCTCTCCACCCCGGAAAGGGCCATCTCGGCGCAGGAGAGGGCATTCACCGCCCCCATCACGTTCCGGCTGACGCAGGGCACCTCCACCCAGCCCCCCACCGGGTCGCACACCAGCCCCAGGGTGTTGGCAAGGGCCAGGGCGCAGCCGTGAGCCATCTGCTCGGGAGTTCCGCCCTTAAGGTATACCAATGCGGCGGCAGCCATGGCGGACGCAGAGCCCACCTCGGCCTGACAGCCTCCCTCCGCCCCCGAGATGGAGGCCCGGTGGGCGATGACCTGACCGAAGCCGGCGGCCACATAGAGGGCCTTCACCATGTCCTCATCGGCAATGTTGTCCCGCTGCTGCAAGGGGATGAGCACCGCCGGCATGACCCCGGAGGACCCCGCCGTGGGGGCGGCCACCACCCGGCGCATACAGGCATTGCACTCCCCCGCCTTCAAGGCGGCAGCCATCACCTGCCGGAAAAATCCCCCGCAGAGCCCCGGTCCTTCCCCCTCCAGCAGGGCCCCGTCCCCCCCGGTGAGCCCGCTGGGGGACCGCCGGGCCGGGTCATAGTCCTTCTGGGTGGCCACCATGGCTTTCCAAAGCCCCGCCATCTTCTCCCAGGAGTTCTCCGGGCCCTGTCCGCTGTCCCGGCAGTCGTCCTGCCGCACCGCCTCCCACAAGGGGGTTTCCCGGGCGGCCTGCAAAAGTCCCTCTACCGAATGAAAGGCCATGGCTCATTCCTCCGTCATATCAAGATAGGTGACCCGGACGATGCCGTCCAGGGCTTGCAGCTCCTTCACTGCAACCGGGTCGATGGGCTGGTCGCTCTCAATGACCATCACCGCAAGGCCGCCCCGCATATCCCGGTAAAGCTGCATGGTGGCGATGTTCACATTCCGCCGGCTGAGGGCGCCCGCCACCTCGGCCACCTGGCCGGGCCGGTCCTCGTTGCGGATGATGAGGGTGGGCAGGTCTCCGGAGAAAGCGGCCGCCAGTCCGTCAATGGCGTCGATGCGGACCCGTCCGCCCCCCAAGGAAGCCCCCCGAACCTCCAGCTTGTGGCCGTCCGGGGCGGTGAGCCGCAAAAGTGCGGTGTTGGGGTGGGCCTCCTGAAGGTTCACCTTTCCCAGCTCCACTTCCATCCCCGCCTCCCGGGCCATGGTAAAGGCCTGGGGCAGCCGCGGGTCGTCAGGCATCATGTCCAGAAGCCCCGCCACCAGAGCCTTGTCCGTTCCGTGGCCCGTCCCCGTAGCGGCAAAGGAGCCGTGGAGCAGGATCTCCGCCCGCTCCGGCCGGCAGCCCAGCAGCCGCCGGGCAATACGGCCAATGCGGGCCGCCCCCGCCGTGTGGGAGGAGGAGGGCCCGATCATGATGGGCCCCATGATATCAAAAATGCTCATAAAACCGCCCCTTTTCTTTGGCGCAGAGTGTATTTTCTCCTCTTGGGTGAAAGCTATCCGCCCTTCACTGGCATCATACCACATTTTTCCTGCCTTGTCCATTTTTCCGTCATACCCCGGTCCTTCTCCTCATAGGATATTTTGAACTTCAAAAGAGGAGTGTGACGCACATGGAGACCATCAGCAAAAACCAGGGTTTTCTTCATGGTCGGGCAGGCGGAGCGCCCAGCCTTTCCCACGCCAACCATGGGATCGACTACTATATTTTTCCCCTGGAGGTAGAGCGGCTCAGCGGCTCGCTGGACATTTTGAACGTGGTGCTGTCGGAGGAGCTGCTGGCAGACTGCCCCGTCCAGCCGGGGGAGGACTACCTCGTCACCGGGGAGGTCCGCTCCTTCAACAACCGCTCGGGGGTGGGCAGCCGCCTGGTCATCACCTTTTTCGCCCGGAGCATTTCCCCCGCCCAGGGGGACCACGACAACCGGCTGGAGCTCCGGGGAGCGCTCTGCAAAGCCCCTGTCCTCCGCCGGACCCCTCTGGGCCGGGAGATTTGCGACCTTTTGCTGGCGGTGAACCGTCCCTACGGCCGTTCCGACTACCTGCCCTGCATCGCCTGGGGCTCCCTGGCCCGGGCCTGCGGGGAGCTGGATGTAGGCGCCAAGGTACATATCACTGGCCGGCTCCAGAGCCGCACCTACCGGAAGCTGACGGAGGACCGGGAGGAGGAGCGCACCGCCTACGAAATTTCGGTGGTCTCTCTGGAGCAGGCAGAATAAAACGAGGACGGGGTGCTGATGCACCCCGTCCTTGGCAGGTCAGTTGGTCAAGGCAGAAAAACCATCCCTGCGTCTTTGTCTGCCTAATCGTCCCTTTTCCATTCAGCTTCTTCCAATAGGGCCAACATATGCCATGAAGATAGACGCCTGCAAAACCTGGCACCAAATCGGGACTCGATATTTCTTGTGACAAAAAGGACATTTTAATTTATATGCACGTAGGTGGAACGCACGTCTACTTAATGTTAGTACTTGTTGTTTGCAATAAGGACACTCTAAATATGGTTTAATATTCGTGGTTTTCATACAACACGTCACCTCCGAACACACCGTTGTAAGACACGGGTGCGTAAATACTCCTCCCTCGGCGGGTCAGCCGGGGCAGAAGAATTGCCCCCTTGTCTCAGAAACCAACCGCCGGGGAACTTCCCCGGCGGTCGTCTTGTCAGTCGTGATCGTGGTCGGCGATGGAGTAGTTGATGATAAGCTCATCCAGCCGGCTCAGGTCATCGGAGTTGATGACATAGTACCCGTCCGCGTCCTTCTCCAGCTGGACGGTGATGGTCCGGGCCGACTCGTTCCCGATGTCGGCCATCTTCTCCCAGAAGAGGTCCAGCACCATTCCGGCATACTCCTCATCGGCGGCCTGGTATTCCTCGTTCGTAAGGGCGTTGAGGACGCTGCTGGGGTACTTCTCATACCACTCCTTCATATCCTCGTTCCAGTCGGCATCCACCAGCTGGAAGATGTTGATGGGCTCCACGCTCAGCTTGACGGCGAAAGAGCCGTCATCCTGCTCAGCCACCGAGACGATCTCATACTTGGTGTTGGAATAGATCTCCGCGTAGAGATCCTTCAGCTTGTCCATGTACTCCTCAGTGGGGTAGCGGATGGAGTAACAGTAATTGACAAAGTAGCTGGCCTCCAGCTCCAAAGTGTTCTCGTAATTGTCCTCGGCAGCGTGCTTATCCGTGCCCACCAGTTCCATGTAGCTCTCCTCAAACTGCCCCAGGTACATTTCCTTCAAAAGTCCGTCCACATAAGTCTCAGCGTCAAACTTGCTGAGGCCGCTCCTACTGCCGCAGGCCGCCAGGATGCAGCTCAGGGCGAGGGCCAGCACAAGGGCGGCGGTGCGCTTCCAATTCTTCATGGTTGTTTCTCCTCTTCTCTTGGTATTTCGAGGGGCTTTTTCTCACTTGCACAGCCGGGCGATGGCCAGGGCGAAGATCTTGGCCGAGGTCACAAGCTGGTCCACCCGGGCCTGCTCGTTGGCCGAGTGCATCTTGGGGTCGAAGCCGGGGAACTCGCAGCCGAAGGCCACGCCCCCAGGGATGTGATGGACATAGGTGCCGCCGCCGATGGCGATGGGCTGGGGGTCCCGCTCCCCGGTGTAGGCGCTGTAGCACTCCAGAAGGGTCTTCACCAGAGGGGAATCAGCCTCCACAATATGGGCTTCCATCATCCGGGGCTGGGTCAGGAAACGGAGGCCGTGCTTTTTGAGGGATTCCTCACAAGCCTTGACGCAGTTCTCCTCGTTGGCACATACCGCCACCCGGGAATCAATATCGGCGGAGAAGCCGGCTTCATTGAGGTCGATGAGGGCCAGGTTCACGGTGGTCTCACCGGACACCTCATCCTTCATGGCGATGCCCAGGCCCTTGCCCCGGTTGTCCCCGAAGGGAAAGAGCGTGTGCATGGACCGGATAGCCTTCGTGCTCTCACATTCCGCCAAAGGCAGGGCGGCCAGCACCTCCAGGATGGCCTGAATGGCGTTGATGCCGTCGTCGGGCATGGCAGCGTGGGCGTTTTTGCCGGTGCAGTGGAGGGTAACGCCGCCTTCAGTCCCAGTGACGGTGAACTTTGCCCCGGTCTTTTCTGCCGCAGGGCCGCAGAGGGGCTCCACCTGGGCGGCGGTGAGGCCGGCGATAACCGCCTCGGCCTCAGGGGGAACCACGTTCCGGCGGAAGCCGCCGGTGAGGCTTGTCACCCGGGGCTCGGCGGTCTCAGGGGCCCAATCGGTGCCGAAATGGGGGCCGAAGTGGCCCTTCTCCACGTTGATGAGGGGAAAGTTGGCGTCGGGGGTGAAGGCCATGGGAGCGAAGGGCTCCCGGGCGTAGTAGTAGGCGATGTCCTGGGAACCTGACTCCTCATCGGTGCCCAGAATGAGCCGCACATTCTTGCTGAGGGGAATGCCCAGGTCCTTCACCGCCTTCATACCGAAGAGGGCGGCGCAGACGGGGCCCTTATCGTCGCTGACCCCCCGGCCATACAGCATCCCGTCCTTTTCCACGCAGGTGTAGGGGTCGGTGTCCCAGCCGGAGCCCTCCCCCACCACGTCCAGGTGGCCCAGGATGTGGAGCTGGGTCTCTCTGTCGTTCAGGTCTGCAAGGCCCACATAGTGGTCGTAGTCCCGGGTCTCAAAGCCCAGCTCCGAGCAGAGCTTCAAGGCCTCGTCCAGGGCGGCCCGGGGGCCGGGGCCGAAAGGCGCGCCCTCCTGGGCCTCACCCTTCACGCTCTTTACCGACACCAGCCGGGCAATGGCCCCCACCAGCTCCCGCTGGACGGCAGGGTTGTCAAAATAAGCGTTGATTTTATCCTGATACATACGGTATCACTCCTTCTGGGTAGCTTTCTCTTCGGCCAGCTCACCCAAGTATTTGTAAACGGTATAACGGGACACCTTCAGCCGGGAAGCCACAAAGGGCACCGACTTACGGAAGGAAAAGGCGTTTTTCTGGTCCATGAGGGCCACCAGCTTCATTCGCTCCTTCTTGTTCAAAGCCTCCAAAGGCTTGCCCATAGCGGCAAGGCATTCTTCAAAGATCTGGTGGAGCTGACTGGACCCGCCGGTCCACAGGGCGCTCTGGAGGTCGGCGTCGGCGCTCATGAGCCCCACCAGGGTCCGGTTGGCATAGGCCAGAGAGGTAAAGTCAAAGTCGATGCCCAAGGCCAGATCAAAGTCCTCTCCCACCAAGTGGAAGGTGGAGGATTTCACCTGAGAGCCCGACGGGGTGATAGCATACAGGTTCACAAAATCAGTGGACAGAGTAGTGGCGTCCAGCTTTTTGTCTGTGCCCAGGATATCCATAGTAGAGCCTACATCCCGTCCGGACACCTGGCCATTGTAGATGGACAGGATGGGATGGTTTGGATCGGCCATATCCTGCACCAGAGTTTCGCAGGAAGAGCCGAACATCTCCGCGATGCCGCGGGCCAAACGGTCCAGGAACGCAAAGGCTTCCTCCTTGGTCACGAATGTGTCCCCTCCCTTACCTTAAATAAACAAAATAGCAATCTCATTTTATCATCTTGTGTCGGGAAAATCAACCTGTTTTCCCTCCCTTTTCACCCTACGCAGCTTTCTGAAAAAATTTTTGGAGATTTACAGATTATTCATAGTTCGGTCAAAGTTTAGCCGTAATTATCTGGTATCTTAATGATGGACACAGGAAGAGACAGCAGACTCCTCCAAACATCCTCTCCTTTTCTCTCTTTTTTCAACACACCCAGAAAGCCCCCGGTGGAAACCGGGGGCTTTCTGGGTGTTTAAGCCTGAGGGAAAGGAAAATCCTCTACAAACCGGAGGAACCGGGACAAAACGGGCATCTCCTCGCTGTTGGCGGGGTAGACAAGATAGGTTTTCCGGGAGAAGGCAGAGCCGTCCTGAAACACCAGCGGCCGGGAATAAAGACTCTTATCGTGGAGGAAATAGCTCCCCGAAGGGAAGATGCCATAGCCCAGCCCCTGCTGGATGAAGGACAGGCAGATATCTCCATTTTCCACCTTATAGCGGACGTTCTGCACCTGGGAAAAGTGCTCCAGCCACCAGCGCCGCACCGCCTGATTGGTGGCTTCGTTCTTGTCATACTCGATGTAGGGAAGGCCGGGAAGATCTTCCATAACAAAGGGCTGGGAGTAGACGGCATAGCACGCCTCCGTGTTGACAAGCCGGGAACAAAGATTCTCATCCGGCTCCGGAGACCGGGTAAAGCACAGGTCCAGAAGTCCGCTCTGCACGTGCTGGTAAAGCTCGCTGCTGGAGGAGGTGACCACATCCACGTCGATTTTGGGACACTCCGCCGCAAACCCCTTCAGCAGCCGGGGCAGGAGAAAGCGGGCGTAGGAGTATGGCGCGCCGATGGTAAGAGTCCCTTCCTCCCCGCCGTCATAGTGACGGATGTCTTTCTCAATGCTCTGGAGAAGCTGCACGATCACCTCCGCCCGGCGGACCACCTTCTCTCCCTGGGCAGTGAACTCGATGCCCTTGGTGGTACGGTAGACCAAGGTGCAGCCCAGCTCCTTTTCCATGGCCTGAAGCCTGCGGGTCAAGGTAGGCTGCTCTATGAAAAGAAGTTTGGCGCTTTGAGTGATGTTTTTGGTTTTGTGGAGAGAGGACAATATATACCAGTCAAAATCCCGCATCTGTTTCACGCCCCTTTTTTTCAGTATAACGTAAAAAAGTGAATTTGGAAAGAAAAAATCCCTCTTCTCCAATAAGGGGGTGCCCCGGGCCGATTTCTCGGCCCGGGGCAAATAACAAAGGAGAGAGCAGCAAATCAAAGTGGCCTCTCAGTGATAGGCCGGGAAGATGGTCATGACCCAGAGTACTGACACCACACAGATGATAATGGAGGGGAGCCAGCCCATCTTCAGAAGGTCCTTCTGGTCATAGCCGCCCAGGTCCATGGCGATGGGTACAGTGCCGGTAGCCATGGGCGTCATAAAAGCGGTAAGGGAAGCAGCATTCAGCAGGAGAAGGGGGCCAATGGGATCGCAGCCCAGCGATTTACAGGTCAAAATCAGGATGGGCCGGAAGATATTGCCCACGCTGGCATTGTTCATGCACTGGGTCATGAGGAAGGGGATGATGAAGAAGGCGGCGCCGATAATATAGCCGTTCCGGGTCCCACCCAAAGCGCCGGCAATCCCGTTGCCAATCATATCGCCCAGGCCGCAGGCCGTGAGGGCAGCGCCCACCGACTGGGCGGCGGCCAGCATGAGGACGATCCGCACGGGGACCGCGTTGATACCCTCCTTGGGATTCAGGATACCGGTAAACATGACGAGGGCAGCGCCCATCATGGCGATCTGCCAGGGGGCGGCGCTGGGAAGGACCTGCTTCTGGAAGATGAGGCAAAGGGTGGTGACGATAAAAATGCCGTAACCCAACACCTCGCGGACAGGATCCAGGGGCGGGACCTCCTTCCCGTCTTTTTTCTTCACACTGCCAAGATTGATTGCCACAGAAGGCTGTTCCGGACAGAATCTGGGTGCAACGAAGATGGCATAAAGGATAATGATGACGGAGATAATGGCGCGGCCCTTGAAGGGGTCCAGCAGCTCCATGGCATAATCGGTATAACCATAGGATTCCAGATAACCGTTCTGGGTGGCATAGGTGATGGCGCCCTGCCCCAAAGGAAGGCTTCCCGCCGTACCGATACAGGTCAGTGCCACGGGGAAAATCATCTTGGAGGGGCTGATATCAAAGTCGGCGCAGCAGGAGGCGGCCAGAGGGCCGATAATGGCGAAAGTGGTCATGGGGCTCAGACCCAGATTGGCCAGTGCAAAGCCCATGAGCACATAGCCGGCCAGCACGATGCGGAAGCTGCCGCCGCTGACCTTATAGACCAGGCTGGACATCTTCTTCACCGCCTGGGTCCGGTTGAAGCCGGCAGCCACGATAAACATGCCGATGATTTGCATGGCATTGGTGGTTGCATAGCTTGCCAGGACGGTCTTGGGCTCCACCAGGCCGGAAAAGCTGACCAGCACAGTGGCGCACAGGGCGATGACGCCGTTGGAAATTTTAAATTTGGGGCCAACCACATACCCCACGATCATGAAGGCGAAGATGGCGAGGCATAAGTACATCTGCGAGGTCATTGTCATCCCTTCTCTTTCTTTTCAAGTTTCAGCCGGGGCGATAGCCCCCGCCCGCCGGGGAAAGAGGCTTACTCCGCCTCGTTGATGGCAAGGTCCAGGGTGTACCACTTGCCCCGGGTCATGCCGGCCACCCGGCCCATCATGCCCTTCTCGCCCATGATCCGGTTCATGTCGTCGATCATCTTCTGGGCAAAGGCGGGGTCCTCGGTGAGCCAGGTCTCGTAGTGCATGGGGATGAGAAGCTGCATATCCGCCCCGGCGAACCACTCGGCAAAGTCCTCGGCCACATTGGTCTTCACCTTGGAGGAGGCCATTTTGTTCCGGATAACGATATTGGGCTTATCCTTGCCCTGGAGCCGCTTCAGCATTCCGTCGTCGTTGCCGCCGATGAAGGCGATGCGCATCCCCTGGTCGGTGGTGAGGATGAAGTTCATGTTGAACATGCCGCCCAGCACGTTCAGCTCCGGGGAGCCGGGCAGCTTGCCGCCCATGCGCTCCACACAGCCTTTGTAATCGCTGGGCTGGCCGTGGTGGGTACCGTGGTGGGTCTCCAGCATGAAGCCGTCAAAGTAGTAGGTACCCTCAAAATCCACGGGGTAGATGCTGGTGAGGGGGATGGAGAAGGCCTTGGCCAGCTCCATACAGTTGGCCGAGTGGGTGATGACGGTGGAGTGGAACCGGTCCACCACATCCTGGATGTTGGCGGTATGGTCCCCATGGCCGTGGTTGACGAAGATGTAGTCGCCGCCCTCCAGCATCTCAGTGGTGAAGCCCGGCGGGCATTTATCCCCCATGGGGCCCTCACACTTGTACCAGGGGTCGGTGATGAGGGTCTTTCCGTTGGAGAACTGGAACTCGAAGCATTGTCCGTTGATCCAGCGGAAGCGGAGCGCATGAGAAGTTGCCAGCGTGTTCATAGATCGTTCCTCCTTTTGTGAAAAGCAATCATTATATCGCTTTTCTTTGATGTTTTTATTGTACAGCTTAAACAACACCCTGTCTAATGCCAATGCCCCAGCAACCTATACGCTTTCGGCATAAGAGAGAAAATAGGCAAAAAGGGAGACACAAGGGGTCTCCCTTGTGCCTCCCTTTCGGCAAACTGCCGTTCAAAGTTCTTTGAAAATATCCTCCAAACAGGACAACAGCATCTGAAAGTACCGTTTCCCCTCCCGGCCCTTTTTGCAGGCAAGGTTGGTGAGGACCGTATAGGACTGCTCCCGGGGCAGGTCATAGAAGGTAAGATCGGCGTACCGGTCCGAGGGGGAAAAGATCACCAGGCAGTTGGCCTCCCCTCTTCGAACCATGTCCATACGGTTATTGAAGTTGGCCATTTCCATCAGGTGTACCGGAATACCAGCCTTTTCCAGAATACATTCGCTGTACTGCCGGGAGTTGGACCCAGGCAGGTTGGCCACGAACTTCTCTCCCCGCAGATGCTTCAGATCCAAAGTCTTCCGACCCGTGTCCGGCTCCTCCTCCGCCATTTTCCCAGCGCAGCTTCCGCTGCGAAGGGCAAGGTAGATGGGGTTTTCCTTGATGAGGGCAAAATGGAACTGCGCCGGCACCTCCTCCGACTCTCCCTGGCGCAGGATGGCGTAGTCCAGACTGCCGTCCTCCAGCCCGGCAATCAGCTGGTCGTTTCGGAGGGGATGGAGGACCAGCCGATGCTGGGGACTCCGTGTATACATTCCCTGGAGCAGTCCCTCCGAAATGGAGTAGCTCATCTGAGGCGGCAGGCCCAAATGGATGGTCTGCCGGTCACGCTCCTGCTCCAAGAACCGTTCAAAGTCCCCGTAAGCCTCCAGCATCTTCTCCCCCATTCGGAGGAAGACCTCCCCCTCCTTGGTCAGGGAGATCTGTCCGCCCTGCTTTCGGTGAAAAAGATGGACCTGCAGCTCCCGCTCCACCTTCTGGATACAGCGGCTCAGGGCGGGCTGGGTCATGGGAATCTGCTCGGCGGCCTTGTTGATGCTCCCACAGCGGCTCACCATCAGAATGTTGCGCACATCTTGGATCGTCATACCCTCTCCCCCCTTTGAGATAGGCTTCTATCAATCCATAGTATAGGGCTTGATCTTCCGCACCACGTCCAGGATGGTGCCGTCCCGGGCCTCCAGCACGGCCACCACCCGGTCCTCCCACTCCAAATCGTCAGGCCGGCCCACCAGAGAGTAGGCCTTGTCCTTCAGCGCCTCGATGGCGACGTGGGGGATGCCCGCTTTGTCCAGGCACTCTATAAGATCGGGCCGCAGGGGGTTGACGGCAATGCCGTAATCTGTCACCAGCACGTCCACGCAGTCGCCGGGGGTGGTGACGGTGACCACATGCTCGCAGACGGTGGCCATCCTCCCCCGGGTCAGGGGGGTGACGATGATGCAGCACTTGCTGCCCGCCGCCGTGTCCGGGTGGCCGCCGGGAGCGCCCCGGAGGACGCCGTCGGAGCCGGTGAGGACGTTGACGTTGAAGCCGGTGTCAATTTCCAGGGCGGCCAGGACCACAAAGTCCAGCTTGTTCACAAAGGCCCCCTTGTTGGCGGGGTTTGCGTACTGGCTGGCGCTCATCTCATAGTGGCCGGGGGTCTGGTGGATGGAGTTCACCGCGTCCAGGTCAAAGTCCTGGACGTCGATGACCTTGCCCACCTTGCCCTTTTTCAGCATCTCCACCATAGGGCCGCAGATGCCGCCGATGGCCCAGCCCATTTTGATGTCCCGCTGGTCCATATACTGCTCCAGGAACAGGTTGGCGGCCAGGCTGGGCCCGCCCACCCCGGTCTGGAAGGAGAAACCCTCCTTAAACCAGGGGGTGGCGGCGATGACTTTCGCCACGTTCTCCGCCATCATCAGGTCCCGGGGATTCTGGGAGATTCTTGCGGCGGCGGAGGCGATCTTCCGGGGATCGCCGATGGAATCCACCACCACAACGGCGTCCACGTCGATGGCCTCCACGCTGGCGGGCATATTGGGAAAGTCCACCAGGCAGTCGGTGACCACTACCACGTGGTCGGCATACTTGGCGTCGGTCATGGCGTAGCCCATGGAGCCGCAGTTGCTCTTGCCGCCGACGCCCCGGCAGTTGCCCACGCAGTCGCTGGTGGGCGCGGCCACAAAGGCGATGTCGATGTGGACCTCCCCGGCCTCGATGGCCCGGGGCCGGCCCCCGTGGGAGCGGATAACGGCAGGGGTCTTCAGCTTCCCGGCGGAGACCACCTCACCCATCCGGCCCCGAATGCCCGAGGTCTGGATGCCGATGACCTTGCCCTCCTCGATGTAGTCGGCGATGGGGTCGTGGGCGGCGCCCAGGCTGGAGGCGGCGATGGTCAGATCACAAAGGCCCAGCTCCTCGATGGCGGCCTTCATCACCAGGTTCACCACATGGTCCCCGTCCCGGAGATGGTGGTGAAAGGAGAAGGTCATGCCGCTCCTGGCTCCGCAGTCCCTGAGGGCCTGGGCGATGGAATCCACCAGCTTGCTCTCCCGGGGCCTTTCGTACCGCCGGGTCCTGGGGGTGGCCTTTTGGATGTACTTGCCGTCCATATAGTTCTTACCCTGATAGACCTCCTTGCCATCCTTCAGCAGGGAGTCAGGGATGTCCCGTCCGACTGCGTTTTTCATACAAGGTCACCTCCATACATGCCGCAGGCTTTGGCAAGGCGCAAAGTTCGCTCCGCGCCGGGGATAAAGGCAATGTCGATCATCTTGCCGTCCACCGTAAAGACCCCCACCCCGGCCGCCGACTGCTCCCGGTAGGCCCTGACGATCTTCTCCGCCTGGAGGACCTCCTTCTCGGTGGGAGCAAACACCTCATGGACAAAGCGGATCTGCTTGGGGTTGATAAGGCTCTTGCCGTCAAAGCCCATGGCCTTGTTCTGCAAAACCTCCGCCCGGAACCCCTCCTCGTCGTCCAGGTCGGTGAACACCGTGTCGAAGCACTGGATGCCCGCCGCCCGGGCGGCCAAGAGCATCTGGCCCCGGGCAAAGAGCATATCCACCCCGTCTCTCTGGGGGGTGGTCTGCATACATTTGCGGAAGTCGCCGCCGGAGATGGCAACGCCGAACATCCGCTGGGAGGCAGAACAAATTTCATAGGCGTTCAAAATACCCTTGGGGCTTTCCAGGGCGGCCATGAGAAGGGTGCGGCCCTTCTCCACCCCGAACTCCCGCTCGGCTTCCTCCACGGCGTTCTCCACCGTGTGGACATCCTGGGCGGACTCGCATTTTGCGATGCGGATGCCGTCAGCCCGGCCCGCCACACAGACCCGCACATCCTCCCGCCAGTGGGGGGTGTCCAGGCCGTTGATGCGAACGATGACCTCGGTGTCGCCGTAGTCGATGGTGGTGAGGGCGTGGTAGAGGGAGAACCGGGCGGCATCCTTCTGGTTCTCGGCCACCGCGTCCTCCAGGTCCAGCATGATGGAGTCACAGCCGTAGATGTAAGCGTCCTTGATAAGCCCCGGCTTCTGGGCGCTGAGGAACATCATGGTCCGGCGGAGCCGGAACCGCTCGGGCTTGGGACGATGGATCATCGCACCGCACCTCCCCAGGGGATATTTTCCTCGCTCTGGTCGCAGGAGCGGAACACGGCGCACTCCACCCGGGCTTTCAGGGTGCAGTCCAGGGCCCCCTTGTCCACTACGATGACGTGGGCGGCGGTGACCCCCAGCCGCTCCAGCGTCTCCAGGACGGTGGCCCTTATTTGGCGGCCATACTGGTTCATCACCGAGCTGGAAAGCTCCAGCTCAATGCCGTCCGTCCCCGGCTCCACGGTGACCTGGGCGTCGCTGGATTCCAGGGTGCCCGCGATGGCAGGCTTCAAAATTTCCATCTGACATCCTCCTTCAAAAATGTTCATAGCCATAGAAAGGCAGTCACTTTTACGAAAACAGGTTCGATACTAGTGCAATGACCTGGGGAAATACCGCAATGACAATCACCATGCGGGCGATCTGGAGCTCCACCACCGCCCTGTCGGTGACCCCCAGGTCGGCGGAGATAAGAGCCATATCGCTGGCCCCCGCCGGGGTAGCCATCAGCATACCGGTTTTCCGGGAATAGCCGAAGGCTCTGTGGAGCAGGTACCCGGTCACCAGGCTGTTGAGGAAATAGACCACCAGGATCAGCAGAGCCGGAAGGAGCAGATACCGCAGCTCCAGCACGTCGTTGCGGGTGATACCGCAGCCGATGTAGGACCCGGACAGCACCTGGGCCAGCCGCTTGGCCCACATGGGCAGATAGGCCTTCCCCCACAGCAGCTTCAGCACCATCACACCCAGCATGGAAAAGAGCAGAGTCCCGGCGGGGATCCCCAGACGTTTTCCAAAAAGGCCGAAAGCGAAGGCCACCGCCAGGGTGAGCAGGAAGACCGGCATCCCCTTCTGCTTCCCTCCCGCCGACTGTTTCCCGGCGGCATCGTCGCTCCCGCTCTCCTGCTCATGTTTGGTGACCCAGAGAATGAGCATGGGAAACAGCCCGATCCCGGTGGACATGCGGACAAACTGCAGGATCGCCACCTTACTGGCATCCGCTCCCATGTCCGCCGCGATAATGGGGGCGTCGCTCATGCCCCCCGGCATGGTGGACATCAGCGCGGTGGTCAGATCCAGCGGACTGCACAGGGTAATGAGGAACCCCAGCAGC
Organism: Oscillospiraceae bacterium; assembly: GCA_022800215.1. GTDB lineage: Bacteria > Bacillota > Clostridia > Oscillospirales > Oscillospiraceae > Vermiculatibacterium. The sequence goes on from JAAWPV010000012.1 coordinate 18,563, forward strand.
AAATTCACCACCAGCAGGGACACGATAACGCTCAGCAGCGGCTTCCACAGCTTGGGAAGCTCCCTGATGTCTTTGTTGTCCACACCGCAGGCGATGAAGGCTCCCGCCAGACTTTGGGCCGCCAGCTTGGCTTCGCTTGGCATGGTGGCCCGGCCGGCGGCAATGCTCAGGGCCGCCACCGCCACAATGGCGCCCACCATCATGCCCCCCGGCACCTTCAGCCTGAAGAGGAGAGTTCCTCCCGCCAGGCCTATCAAAAAAGTAAGTAACAGGTCCATTCTTCCATATCCTCCCTCATCAGGGTCCCCCGCCCAAATATGTCTCTATTTTATCAAGGGGAGGAGGCCCGGTCAAGCGGGATCTTCTTATGCCGCCCTGCCGAAGGTACAAAATTGTACCTTCGGCAGGGCGGTGACCGTCATGGACAGTCCGATCAATGGTTCCTGTAATAGTTGATGAGGCAGCCGTCGGCGATGATCTGCCGCTCGTCGTCAGTGAGGTCCCCGGTGGAGACCTTGATTTTGGAAACGGCGCCGCCGGACTTCACCACATAGGCGTCAAAGTCGTTGACTTTGCCCAATATGGCCTTCCGGACCCCAGGGATGAAGACATAGTCCCCCAGCTCGAAAGCGGTCTCGTCCTCCACCAGCAGGGGCAGGATGCCCCAGTTGATGCAGTTGGAGCGGTAGCGCTTGGTGGCGTACTCCCTGGCCAGGTTGGCTCCCCCGCCCAGCACCCGCTGGCAGGAGGCGGCCTGTTCCCGGGCGGAGCCGTCTCCGGGCTTGTTGGCGTAGATGGCGGAGGCGATGACCGTGTGGGTGGGGTCCACCTTCAGGGTCCCGGCAAGGGCGGCATAGACGGCCTCCACCTCGGCGGGAAGGTCCTTGCCCGCCTCCCGGCCCACCTCCAAGGCGTGGACTGCCTTGGCCCGGCCCACATACTCCGGATCCTTCCGGGAGAGGGCAAACTCCGCAAGGCGTAGGGGGTTGGAGCGGTAGGAGGAGGTCTCCCCCGAGGGGATAAGTTCATCGGTGGTGGTGACGGGGTCAGTGATGTAGGAACAGACCTTCAGCAAAAGGTCCTCCGTAAGCGTGGGCTGCTCCGGCCAGTCCTTGATGTTGGGGCCCATCTTCAGCTCGTGGTCGGGCTCGGGCTTGCCGAAGCCGTTGTATACCCGCTTGTCATAGACTGCGGGGTCGAAATGGTCGTCGGGGGCGGTGTAGTCCACATCCAGCTCGGTGGCGGCGGTGAGCCTGCCCCCGCTCCGGGCGGTGGCGGCGATGGACCGGGCGTCCATGAGAGCCACCCCGGCCATCTGGCCCTCCCCAGGCTTGGAGCCCTCCCGGTTGGGGAAGTTCCGGGTGGTGTGGCGGATGGAGAACTCTCCGTTGGCGGGGGTGTCCCCGGCGCCGAAGCAAGGGCCGCAGAAGCACTCCCGGATGATGCCGCCGGCGGCGGCAATATCGGTAAGGGCCCCCTGGCGCATGAGCTCCAGGTAGGCGGGCATGGAGCCGGGGTAGACGCTGAAGGTGAAGGCGCCGTTGCCGCAGCTATGGCCCCGGAGAATATCGGCCACCGCCAGAAGGCTGTCGAAGGTGCCGCCGGAGCAGCCGGCCACAATGCCCTGGTCCACGAAAATGTCCTTGCCCCGGACCTTGCTCACAAGGTCCAGGCTGGCCCCGGTGATCTGCCTGTTGGCCTCCACCTCGCAAGCGTAGAAGATGTCTTTGGCGTTGGCCTTCAGCTCGGCGATGGTGACGGTGTTGGAAGGGTGCATGGGAAGGGCGATGGTGCACTCCACGGTGGCAAGGTCCACATACACACAGCCGTCGTAGTAAGCCACGTCAGCGGGCTTCATCTCCCTGTAGGCCTCGGGGCGGCCGTGGCGGACAAAGTAGTCCCTGGTCTTCTCGTCGGTGGTCCAGATGGAGGACCAGCAGGTGGTCTCGGTGGTCATGACGTCAATGCCGTTGCGGTACTCCATAGGCAGATTGGCAACGCCGGGGCCCACGAACTCCATGACCTTGTTCTTCACATAGCCGTTCTTATAGACCGCCCCGATGATGGAAAGGGCCACATCCTGGGGACCCACCCCGGGCCGGGGGGCGCCGGTGAGGTAGATGGCGATGACCTGGGGCCGGCGGACGTCGTAGGTGCGGCCCACCAACTGCTTGGCCAGTTCGCCGCCCCCTTCGCCCACCGCCAGGGTACCCAGAGCGCCGTAGCGGGTGTGGGAGTCGGAGCCCAGGATCATCCGGCCGCAGCCCGCCATCATCTCCCGGTTATAGCTATGGATGTTGGCCATGTTGGTGGGCACATAGATGCCGCCGTACTTGTGGGCGGCGGAGAGGGCAAACATATGGTCGTCCTCGTTGATGGTGCCCCCCACGGCGCAGAGGGAGTTATGGCAGTTGGTAAGGACGTAGGGCACGGGAAACTCGGTCATGCCGGAGGCCCGGGCAGTCTGGATGATGCCCACATATGTAATGTCGTGGCTGGTGAGAGAGTCGAACTTCATGCGAAGTTCCTCCATATCCTCCACCGTGTTATGGGCCTTCAGGATGGAGTAGGCCATGGTGCCCTTTTGGGCTTCCCCGGCGGAGACGGCCTGGGGCAGGGCGGCCAGCCGCTCCCGGTCCTCCTCCGTCACGATCTCCTCCCCCCGGAGCAGGTAGATCCCCTTTTCGTACAGCTTGATCATGACAGTACCTCCTTATATCATTTCTGATGATACCAGCTTAACCCAGGCGGGCGGAAAAGTAAAATACAAAAACGGGCTTTGCCATGCAAAAATATCATGTGTCCGGTTTCCTTCTCTTGCCTTTTCCGGGAACAAGAGGTAAAATAGAAAAAAGTCAACAGGCAGGGAGGTCCTTTTATGCGGGACGGATTCATCAAGGTGGCGGCAGGCACGCCGAAAATCAAAGTAGCGGACTGCCAGTATAACGCCGGGCAGATCATTTCCCTCATGCAGGAGGCAGCCGGGCAGGGTGTCAAGGTCCTTTGCCTTCCTGAGCTGTGCATCACGGGCTATACCTGCGGGGACCTCTTTTTGCAGGATACTCTTTTGATGGGGGCCGAGGAGGCCCTGGGCCGCATCCTGGAGGAGACAAAGGAACTGGATATGCTCACGGCGGTGGGGCTTCCGGTACGGAACCCCTGGGACAACAAACTGTATAATTGTGCCGCTATCATACAAAAGGGAGAGATTTTGGGGCTGGTACCCAAAATCTACATCCCCAATTACGGAGAATTCTACGAAGGCCGTTGGTTCAGCTCCGGAAAAGACTTGGATGCCACTTTCGACTTTTGCAGTCAAGAGAATGTCAGTCTTTGGAGCAATTTTCTCTTTGCCTGTGAGAAAATGTCTAATCTGGTGATTGGAGTGGAGATCTGTGAGGACCTCTGGTCAATAGAGCCTCCCTCCAACGCTCTGGCCCGGGCTGGAGCTACCCTCATTTTGAACCTGTCCGCCTCCGATGAAGTGGCGGGCAAGGCCGACTACCGCCGGCAGCTTGTATTAGGGCAAAGCGCCCGCTGTATGTGCGGTTATATTTATGCCGATGCAGGAGAGGGAGAGTCCTCCACCGACCTGGTATTCGCCGGGCATAACATGACTGCGGAAAACGGTGTACTGCTTGCGGAAAAGCGTTTTGAAACAGGACTGACCCTTTCAGAAATTGACGTAAATAAGCTGGTTTATGACCGATGCAGGATAAACACCTTTTCCCCTCCGGAACGAGACCCCATGGCCGATGCCCACGGTATTGGTATTGGCCGTACCTATTTCTCTCTGGATGTATCCGACACCCCCCTCACCCGCTCCATCTCCCCCATGCCCTTCGTTCCCGCCGACCCCGCCCACCGGGCCGAGCGGTGCGAGGAGATTTTGACCATCGCCGCCCTGGGGCTGAAAAAGCGGCTGGAGCACACCCACGCCGCCGGAGCGGTCATCGGCCTTAGCGGGGGTCTTGATTCCACCCTGGCTCTGCTCATCACCGCCCGGTCCTTCGACCTTTTGGGCCTGGACCGGAAGGGCATTCTGGCCATCACCATGCCCTGCTTCGGCACCACCAAGCGGACCCGGTCCAACGCGGAAATTTTGGCCTCCGAGCTGGGCGCCTCCTTCCGGGAGGTAAACATCGCCGCGGCGGTGGAGCAGCACTTCAAAGACATCGGTCAGTCCATGGACAACCAGGATGTGACCTTTGAAAACGCCCAGGCCCGGGAGCGGACCCAAGTGCTCATGGACCTTGCCAACCAGACAGGAGGGCTTGTCATCGGCACCGGGGACCTTTCCGAGCTGGCCTTGGGCTGGTGTACCTACAACGGGGACCACATGAGTATGTACGCCGTCAACGGCTCCATCCCCAAAACTCTGGTCCGCCATCTGGTGACCTACGTGGCCGATGAAAACGAGGGGACAGCCCCCAATCTCTCCGCCGTCCTCCGGGACATCCTGGCCACCCCCGTCTCCCCCGAGCTTCTCCCCCCCAAGGACGGGGAGATCGCCCAGGTCACCGAGGACATTGTGGGGCCTTACGAGCTGCACGACTTCTACCTTTATTATGCCATCCGGTGGGGCTTCCCGCCCCGGAAGGTGCTGCGACTGGCGGAAAAGGCCTTTGAGGGCAAGTATGACCGGACGGTCCTTCTCAAGTGGCTCAAAAACTTTTACCGCCGGTTCTTCGCCCAGCAGTTCAAGCGCTCCTGCCTCCCCGACGGGCCCAAGGTGGGCAGTGTGTCCCTCTCCCCCCGGGGGGACTGGAGAATGCCGTCAGATGCGGTAGCCACGTTGTGGTTGGAGGAGCTGGAAAACCTGTAACATATTACACCGAAGACCCGGTCAGCTCTCACTGACCGGGTCTTCCTTCTTTCCTTCCCAGCGTTCGCATTTTCCATCAGGCTTGCGGGCTTTGATCCGTGGCAGGTGCAGTGCCCCCAGCCTACCAACAGATACTTTTCTCCACTGTGGCGGTAATGCTGAAAATAGTGTTTACAAGTACAACAAACTTGCTGTCCTTCATAAACTTCTTCAAATTCCATATCTTGTCACCTCAAAGTCATTCTACATCTTATTGGGTTTAATGTCAATACATCTGATAAGATTTATGATATGTTTTCTTTGAGGTGATCATTATGTATCATTATCCCAGACTACGCGACCTCAGAGAGGACCATGATTTGACGCAGGCCGCTGTTGGTGCGATCTTGGGAACGACACAGCAGCAATATTGCAAATACGAAAAGGGCATCCAGGAGATCCCGGTACACCACCTGATTACTTTGGCCGACTTTTACCATGTGTCTATTGACTATCTTCTTGACCGGCAATAATTTCATCCGTTGATAAAGAAGCGCCTTCCCTGCCAGGGATTCATTCCAGGGCTAAGAGTCCCGTGCCCGAGGGCCGTTACGAAGTAAGGCCTGCAGGCCATCCCACCCGAAATAAGACAGTCCAGAGAGGGAAAGAATCGAAACTTTCCCTCTCTGGTGTCCTTTCGCTTCCTTTCCCACACGGGCAAGGAAAGCCCCCGGCAGGGAAAGGCCGGGAAAGATGACCCCCCGGGGACCTATTGAAAAACAGTTGCTTTCAAAAAGCGGCCTTCCAACTGGAAGGCCGCTTTTAAATACAGTTTTCTTGCGCTCAGAGCTGGAACACCACACCCACCACGGCAGCAAGGCCGATGAACACGATGGGATGGAGCTTTTTGAGGGGCTTGAGCTGGAGGCAGGTAAACACCGCCGCCGCCAGGATAATAGCGGGCCAGTAGAAAAGCTGGGTCTCCACAGCGCCGCTCTCCAGCGTCACTTCGTGGAACATGAGGGCGATCTTCACCACCTGGATCCAGGCAGCGGCAATAAGGCCGGTGGAGGCGGGGCGCAGACCGTAGAACACGGCGTCCACCGTCTTGCTCTCCCGGAACTTTTTGAGGAAGCTGGCGATGACGGCGATGACCACGATGGCGGGGCAGATAAGGCCCAAGGTGGCGATGGCGCCGCCGGGGACGCCCCCCACATGGAAGCCCACATAGGAGGCCATATTTACCCCCAGGGGGCCGGGGGTGGATTCCGAGATGGCGATCATGTTGGCAAGGTCGGCGGAGGTGAACCAGCCGGTGCGGGTCCCGATATCAGTGAGGAATGGGATGGTGGCAAGGCCGCCGCCCACAGAGAAAAGGCCCACCTTAAAGAACTCGAAGAAAAGACGCAGGTAAGTCATTTCCTCACCTCCCCTTTCACTGCCTTCACACAGAAGCCGCAGAGGCCGGCCAGCAGCACCAGGAAGATGGGGGAGGTCACGAAATCCCACACCGGCTCCATGCCGGTGGGAATGATCCCCTTAGGCAGGAAATTGCCCAGCAGGGACAGGCCGAAGACCAGGGTGAAAATACACCAGGTAGGGCCGTCGATGAGGGAGCTCTTCCGCAGCTTCAGCACGCTGGAGAGGATGAGGGCGCAGACACAGGCCCGGACCCCGCCGAAGGCGTGGATGACAATGGGAAGGTCGGCAAAGTTCTGCAAAAAAGCGGCGATCACCATAATGATGACGGCGGAGGGGAACACCACCCCCAGGGTGGCTACGATACCTCCTACAATGCCGGTCAGCTTGTGGCCGATAAAGGTGGCCACATTGACGGCGATGATGCCGGGGGTACACTGGCCGATGGCAAAATAATCGGTGAGCTCCGCGTCGGTGGCCCAGCCGTGCTTCTCCACGATTTCCCGCTGGAGAATGGGCAGCATGGCATAGCCCCCGCCGAAGGTGCAGGCGCCGATCTGGGCAAAGGTCAAAAACAGCTTCAGATACAGGTTCATGTTTTTCCTCCTATCTCTTTGGATCGCCCCGGGTCCTGATTTTGACCCCATGGGAATCTATATTCTACCATCTGCCGCTTCAAAAGGCAATAGCCTTTTCTCCCTTGGGACGCAAAGATTGTGAAATCGGATACAAATTCAGCAATGATAGTATTTTTCGCCAATCGCAAGAAATTCTACGCAATTTTTTGTGTTTTGCGTGAATTTCAGTTGAAATTTTCCATCAAATGGGGTACAATAGTTTCGCTTTGCGAGTGGAACGAGCTTAGCGGAACTTTGTGTCTGTTGTCCTGTCTCACAAATCGGGTTTGGAGGTGGTCGTCTGCTCAATATCGTCCTGGTAGAGCCGGAGATCCCGCAGAATACCGGCAACATCGCCCGGACCTGCGCCGCCACGGGGGCAAGGCTCCATCTGATCGAGCCTTTGGGCTTTGACATCAGTGAAAAAGCGGTGAAGCGGGCGGGGCTGGACTACTGGCACCTGGTGGACCTTCACGTGTGGCATGACCTGGATGAGCTCTTCGGCTCCGAGAAGCCGGAAGACATCTGGCTGGCCACCTCCAAGGGCCCCAGAAGCTATACCGATCCAGCCGTTCAGTTTCGGGACGGGTGCTGGCTCTTCTTCGGCAAGGAGACCGCCGGATTGCCCGAGGCGTTCCGGCTCCAATATTCCCAACGCTGTATCCGTATTCCCATCCGGGCAGAAGCCCGGTGTCTCAACCTTTCCAACTCAGTTGCCATTCTCGCCTACGAGGCCCTGAAGCAGACCGGCTTTCCGGGGCTGAGGGAGGCAGGAGAAATGGCAGGGGGAACATAAACAAGCACCACAATAACAAAGGAGGGCATTTCCATGAACTACAACAAAAAGACCGTCAAGGATGTGGACGTGAAGGGTAAGAAGGTCCTGCTGCGCTGTGACTTCAATGTGCCCCTCGCCAAGGACGGAAGCGGCGTCATCACCGATGACAACCGTATCCGGGCCGCTCTGCCCACCATTCAGTATCTGCTGGAGCAGGGCGCTGCCGTCATTGCCTGTTCTCACTTGGGCAAGCCGGAGCCCAACTTCGAAAAGTGGGCCAAGAAGCAGGCCGAGAAGGGCAAGGACGCTTCTGAGGAGAAGTGGCAGAAGAGCCTGAAGGAGCTGCGGATGGAGCCTGTGGCCGCCCGTTTGAGCGAGCTTTTGGGCAAGCCCGTCGTCCTGGCCGATGACGTGGTGGGCCCCGACGCCACCGCCAAGGCCGCCGCCCTCAAGCCGGGCGAGATCATGCTCCTGCAGAACACCCGGTTCGAGAAGGGTGAGACCAAGGGCGATCCTGAACTTGCCAAGAAGATGGCCGGCCTGACCGGGACGGACGGCGTGTATGTGTCCGACGCCTTCGGCGCCGTCCACCGTGCCCACGCCTCCACCGCCATCGTGGCCGATTACCTGCCCGCCGTTTCCGGCTTCCTCATTCAGAAAGAGCTGGAGATCATCGGCGGCGCCCTGGCCGCCCCCAAGCGTCCTCTGGTGGCCATTCTGGGCGGCAGCAAGGTTTCCTCCAAGATCGGCGTTATCAACAATCTGCTGGAGATCGCCGACACCATCATCATCGGCGGCGGCATGGCCTACACCTTCTCCGCCGCCCAGGGCGGCAAGGTGGGTAACTCCCTGCTGGAGGAGGACTGGAAGGACTACGCCAACGACATGGTGAAGAAAGCCGCCGAGAAGGGCGTGAAGCTGCTCCTCCCTGTGGATACTGTCGTTGCCGATAACTTTGCCGCCGACGCCAACAGCCAGGTGGTCAAGGCCGGAGAGATCCCCGACGGCTGGGAAGGCCTGGACATCGGGCCTGAGACCGTGAAGCTATACTGCGACGCCGTGAAGGGCGCAGGTACCGTGATCTGGAACGGCCCCATGGGCGTGTTTGAGTTCCCCGCCTTCGCCAAGGGCACCGAGGCCGTGGCCCAGGCCCTCTCCGAGACCAGCGCCATCACCATCATCGGCGGCGGCGACTCCGCAGCCGCTGTCCAGCAGCTTGGCTACGCCGACAAGATGACCCACATCAGCACCGGCGGCGGTGCCTCCCTGGAGTTCATGGAGGGCAAGGAGCTGCCCGGCGTGGCCTGCCTCCTCAACAAATAAAATCACATTCTATAATAAAAAGGAGCCATCGACCCGTGAATAGAAGATACCGTAAAACAATCATCGCCGGCAACTGGAAGATGAACAAGACCCTCACTGAAACCAAGGCTTTTGCTGAGGAGTTCAAGCCCCTGCTGAACCGGCCCCGCTGGTGCGACGTGGTGCTGTGCGTCCCCTTTGTGAACCTCCAGGCCGCCATCCGCCTTTTTAAGGACAGCAAGGTGTCCATCGCCGCGGAAAACTGCCACTATGAGTCCTCCGGCGCCTACACCGGCGAGGTGTCCGCCGAGATGCTCAAGGACATCGGCGTGAAGTACGTCATCATCGGCCACTCTGAGCGCCGCCAGTATTACAACGAGACCGACTTTACCGTCAACAAGAAGGTCCGGGCCGCTCTGGACGCCGGCCTGCGGCCCATCATCTGCGTGGGCGAAAGCCTGGAGCAGCGGGAGCTGGGCGTCACCATGGAGCTTATCGCTTACCAGGTCAAGTGCGCCCTCAGCGGCGTCAGCGCCGAGAAGGTCCGCCACGTAGTCTTCGCCTATGAGCCCATCTGGGCCATCGGCACCGGCAAGACCGCCACCAGCCAGGAGGCTCAGGACGTGTGCGAGTTTATCCGCTCCATCATCCGTAAGCTCTACGGCGCCCGGGTAGCCCGGGCCGTCACCATCCAGTACGGCGGCTCCATGAACCCCAAGAACGCCTTCGAGCTGCTGGGTCAGCCCGACGTGGACGGCGGCCTCATCGGCGGCGCTTCCCTAAAGCCCGACCAGTTTATGGAAATTATCAATGCCGCTAACCAAGATTAAAAGAGGTTACTTTCTATGAGTAAGACGCCTACTACTTTGATCATTATGGACGGATTCGGCCTGCGGGACGAGAGCGAGGGCAACGCCATCGCCAACGCCCGCAAGCCCTTCCTCACAAAAGTCTTTTCCGAGTGTCCCGGCTGTAAGCTCTCCGCCTCCGGGTTGGACGTGGGTCTGCCCGAGGGCCAGATGGGCAACAGCGAGGTGGGCCACACCAACATGGGCGCCGGACGGGTGGTCTTCCAGGACCTTCCCAAGATCACCAAGGCCATCCAGGATGGGGATTTCTTTGAAAATCCCGCCTACAAGAAGGCCATGCTGGCTGCCAAAGAGGCGGGCAAAGCGGTCCACATCTACGGCCTTATGTCCAACGGCGGCGTCCATAGCCACATCACCCACATTGAGGCTGCGGTGAAGATGGCCCACGACCTGGGCTGCCCCAAGATCTTCGTCCACTGCTTTATGGATGGCCGGGACGTGCCCCCCACCTCGGGCAAGGGCTTTGTGGAGCAAATGAAGAAGACCTGCGACCAGTACGGCGCACAGATCGCCACCATCTCGGGCCGGTACTACGCCATGGACCGGGACACCAACTGGGACCGGATCGAGAAGGCCTATGCCGCCATGGTCTACGGCGAGAGCGCTGAGCGTTTCATCGGCGACCCGGTGGGGGCCATGGAGGCAAGCTACGCCGCCGACGTCACCGACGAGTTTGTCATCCCCGTTGTCACGGCGGAGAACGCCCAGATCAGCGAGGGAGACTCTATCATCTTCATGAACTTCCGGCCTGACCGGGCCCGGGAGATCACCCGGACCTTCGTGGACCCCGACTTCCAGGGCTTTGAGCGGAAGAAGGGCTTCTTCAAGGTCAACTACGTCTGCACCACCTCCTACGACGCTTCCATGCCCAATGTGGAGATCGCTTTCCCCAAGGAGAGCCTCAATAACATCTTCGGCGAGTATATCTCCCAGTTGGGCCTTACCCAGCTCCGGATCGCCGAGACGGAAAAGTACGCCCATGTCACCTTCTTCTTCAACGGCGGCGTGGAAACCGTCTTCCCCGGGGAGGACCGGGTGCTGATCCCCTCCCCCAAGGTGCCTACCTACGATATGAAGCCCGATATGTCCGCCCGTGAGGTGGCTGCCGAGGCCGTGAAGCGCATCGAGAGCGGGGAGTATGACGTGATCATTCTCAACTTCGCCAACTGCGACATGGTGGGCCACACCGGTGTCTATGAGGCCGCCCGGCTGGCGGTGGAGACGGTGGATGAGTGCGTTTCCCAGGTGGTGGAGGCCACCCAGAAAATGGGGGGCATCACCCTCATCACCGCCGACCACGGCAACGCCGACCGGATGCTGGAAGACGACGGAAAGACCCCCTACACCGCCCACACCACCAATCTGGTGCCCTTCTACATTGTGGGCGCCAACGTGAAGCTGCGCAACGGCCGTCTCTGCGACATTGCTCCTACCATGCTGGACCTGATGGGATTGCAGCAGCCGAAAGAGATGACCGGAGAGACCCTCATCGAAAACTAATGTGTACCCTGGGCTTTCAGCCCTGAAAAACGAAAGGAGATCATCTATCATGAAGCAGATCATTGAAATCGTCGACGTACTGGGCCGGGAAGTTCTGGACTCCCGCGGCAACCCCACCGTAGAGGTGGAGGTCTATCTGGAGGACGGCACTGTGGGCCGTGCCGCCGTTCCCTCCGGCGCTTCCACCGGCATCTACGAGGCCTGTGAGCTCCGGGACGGCGACAAGAGCCGTTACCTGGGCAAGGGCGTGGAGAAGGCCGTGAACAACGTCAACTCCGAGATCGCCGACTGCCTGGTGGGTATGAACGTGCTGGACCAGGTGGCCATCGACAAGGCCATGCTGGAGCTGGACGGCACCCCCAACAAGACCCGGCTGGGCGCCAACGCCATCCTTGGCGCTTCCCTGGCCTGCGCCAAGGCCGCCGCTGAGAGCCTGGGCGTCAGCCTTTACAACTACATTGGCGGCGTCAACGCCAAGCAGCTTCCCGTGCCCATGATGAACATTCTGAACGGCGGCGCTCACGCCACCAACAACGTGGAGATCCAGGAGTTTATGATCATGCCCGTGGGCGCTCCTTCCTGGAAGGAAGCCCTCCGCTGGTGCGCCCAGGTCTTCCACACCCTGAAGACCACCCTGAAGGAGAACGGCACTCCCGCCGCCGGCGTGGGTGACGAGGGCGGCTACGCCCCCAACCTGAAGAAGGATGAGGACGCCCTGAAGGTCATTGTCCAGGCCATCGAGGAGGCCGGCTTCAAGCCCGGCGAGGACTTCAAGATCGCCATCGACGCCGCCTCCTCCGAGTGGTGGAACGCTGACGAGCAGTGCTATATCCAGCCCAAGTCCGGCAAGAAGCTGACACGGCAGCAGTTGGTCAACATGTGGAAGAAGTTTGCCGACACCTATCCCATCATCTCCCTGGAGGACGGCATGGGTGAGGACGACTGGGAAGGCTGGGCCCTGCTGACCAAGGCCATCGGCGACCGGGTACAGCTTGTGGGCGACGACCTGTTCGTCACCAACGTGGAGCGGGTGCAGAAGGGCCTGGACCTCCACGTGGGCAACGCTGTCCTCATCAAGGTCAACCAGATCGGCACCCTGACCGAGACCCTGGACACCATCCAGCTTGCCAACCGTCACGGCTACACCACCATCGTCTCCCACCGTTCCGGTGAAACCGAGGATACCACCATTGCCGACATCGTGGTGGCCATGAACGCCGGCCAGATCAAGACCGGCGCCCCCAGCCGCACTGACCGGGTGGCCAAGTACAACCAGCTCCTGCGCATCGAGGAAGAGCTGGACTCCGTCGCCGAGTATCCCGGCATGGATGCTTTCTTTAACCTGAAGAAGTAAGACATTCTTCAACCATCGACCGTTCCAGACAGGAGACCGGGCCAAATGGCCCGGTCTCCTTTTTCTATCTTTACAGCTTGTAGGTGTCGGTGTTGATGACCTGGGTGTTGGAGACGGACTTTTCCTCCTGGCCCGGGGCGCCTAGAAGCCCTTGCAGCATATCCCCTATCCAGCCGCCCAAGGGGGCTCCCGTCCCCAGGCGGATCACCTCCACCGCCACCGGCTCGATGGCGGCGCGCTGCGCCTCGGTGCAGGTGACGTTGACGCACTCCTCCAGCCGGAGAAGCCGGTCCCGGATGAGCTGGGGAGAAATATCCTCCCGGAACTTCACGTTGACGCAGCCGGTGATGGTGAGGCCCTGGGGGCTATTCTCCAGCAGTTCCCGGTCCACCACCAGGTTGATCCGGTCCTCGATGAGGGCGCCGGAGAGGGGTTGCAGCTCTCCGTCATACCGAAGGTCCGGGATCGCCCCCAGCAGAGACATCAGCCCCCGGTCGATGCGGATATCTCCCCGGACATAGAGGTAAGTGACCTGACCCAAAAGGCCGGCACTCCCCCCGGGGACGGTCAGGTCCCCCTTGATATAGAGCTTTCCCCCCTGGCGGAGGAGCAGGGTCTCGTCCAGGGTGACATCCCTGGGCAGAAAAGCGCAGCCGTCGGGGAGAATGGTGATCTCCGCCTTCTCGTCAAAGAGGGGAACGGCGGCCTCAGCAAGGCTCTCCGCCACCAGCAGCTCCCGGGTGACAAAGCGGACGTGCTTCCGGGCCATGGCTTCAAAGTCGATGGCAGGGTCCAGGGCCACCACCCGGCGGGAAGCAAAGTAGCAGGCGTCCTGGCGGGTGCGGAGGTGGAAAGTCCGGTCCAGAAGGGTGGTCTGCTTCAGGAGGACGGCCCCATCGGGGTAGCAGGACAGGGTGCCGCTGAGCTTCAACATGGTAAGACAGGGGGAAAGGCTCTGGGGGCAGACCACGGTACCGCTGACCTCGATGGCCAGATAGTGTTCCAGCACTGCTTCGCTCCCCGGGACAATGGTCAGCGTACCCGACCCCTTCAGGATGCATTTCCCCCGGGGGGGAAGCTGACCGGGGCCGATCTCGGCAGCTCCCCGGAAGGTGGCGATCTCCACCTCCCCCTGGGCATCCAGCAGATCGCCGCCGTTGATGGTGACAGAGTACCGGTTCAGAAGGTCCCGGGCCTCCCGGTTCGCCAGCACAAGGCCGCTGTTGATGACCACATCGCAGGCAGCCAGGGTCTCTTCCCGGACCTCCCGGGCATCGCAGACAGCGGAATTGATGATAAGCGTCCTTTTCTTCTCCATGGGAATGCCTCCTTTTCTTAGTTGCCGATCCATTGTTTCAGCCGCCGCCGGGCCGAGGAAAGCCGGGCGCGGACGGTGGCGGGGGGCAGGGCAAAAAGCTCCCCCAGCTCGGTGGAATTATAACCCTGGAAATAACGCAGCTCAAAGAGCGTCCTTTCCTCCTGAGGAAGATGATCGATGAGCTGGCGGACAGCCAGGACGGTGAAATCCTCCTCCACGCTCCGGTCGGGCAAAGCTCCCTCCCCGCCGGAATCCTCCCGGCTCCGCTGGCGCAGAAGGTCGATATAGAGGTTTTTGGCGGTCTTGCAGAGCCAGGAGCGGCGCTGGGCATGGCTCAGGTCACCCAGCTCCTCCAAGTGCCGGAGGGCCCGGAGAAAGGTCTCCTGGACCAGGTCCTCCGCCGTATGGGGGTCGTGGGACAGGCTGAGACAGAAGTAGCGGAGCTTTTCATAAAAATCCTTATAAAGTTCTTCGGCCATGGCTGTCCCCCCTCGTCCTCGCAAACTTCATATCACTTGTTTCCCCGCAAGGGGGAAAACTCGCTCATTCCGTTGCTCGTCTTCTCCCCATGAAAACCTGCTTCGCAGTTTTCGCGGGGGCCTTTTTACGAATTTTCGCGCTTCTGTTATTATAACGTTTGAAAAGGGCCAAGTGTTGACGGAAAGGAAAATTTTTTATAAAAATCCCGGCGGCGCCAAAGTGGGCAGACCGCCGGGACTTTTTACATTTTGTCGATGATTTGAAAAACAGCCGCCTGCTGATCTTCGTCCAGCCGGGACCAGCGCTCCAGAAGGGCTTTCTGGGAGGGTGTGAGGGTGACGGGCTCATCGTCCTCGGCAAAGAATTGGGCCATTGAGATGCCAAAAGCTTTACATATCAATTCCAATGTTGCAATCGTCGGAACTGTATCCCGCAGAAAGATATTGTCCAGCGTGGTCTGCGGGATATCACTTTTCTTTCGAAGGCGGTATCTTGTCCAGCCACGTTCGTCCATCAATCCCTTGATCCGTTCCCGCACGTCCATGATACCACCTCCTCTGGAATTATTTTACCCCTCAACTAAACAATAAAACAGAACTTAATGCAGTTGTATTTTATAACTCTGTTGAGTTATAATGGAGATGTCCATAATAGAAAGGAGAGATAATATGGATAAAAAAGAACTTTTGGCCGCCCAGAATGCTCTTGAACTGGTAGCAAAGCGGCACAACACCACCGTAAAGATGGTTCGGGCCCACATTCAGCTTGGCATCCTCAGCGGATTCACCAATCCTGACCCCGCCATCCAAGCGGAGTGGGCCAAAATACCCCGGGAGGGTGAGTACCCCACTCCGGAGGAAGTGGTGAACTACTACGCCAAAAAGTTCCGAGGCTGAACGGACAGGAAAAGCCCCTATCGTATCCCCGGTGCACCAGGGATACGATAGGGGCTTTACGTTTTGGGTCAAATCAACTCTTAGACGAGTTGAACGATGGCCATCTCGGCGGCGTCGCCGCGGCGGGGGCCGATGCGGACCACGCGGGTGTAGCCGCCGTCACGGGTAGCGTACTTGGGTCCGATCTGGTCAAAGAGCTTCTTGGCCACGTCCTCCTTGGTGATAAACGCCAGGGCCTGACGGTAGGCGGCCAAATCGTTCTTCTTGGCCAGGGTGATCATCTTCTCAGCCAGGGGGGCAACCTCCTTGGCCCGGGAAACGGTGGTCTTGATCTGGCCGTTCTCCAGCAGGTAGGTGGTCATGGCACG
>JAAWPV010000013.1 GCA_022800215.1 Oscillospiraceae bacterium
AAGGTGGTGACCAGATCCTTCACTTCAAGCACTTTTTTTCCCATGGGGGTTCCTCCTCAGGAAGTGTACGTTCTCAGCTGTGCCCTTCGTGGGCCGAAGGGCGCAGCTCAAAACGTGCAGAGACGTTTTGAGTGCGGCCGTCCCGCTCCCGTGGGCCGGGAGCGGGACAAACCGAAAAGAGAGAAAATTACTGGGCGTAGCCAATGTCCTTCAGGTAGAAGGTGCCGCCGGCGTCCAGGTTGACGCCGGTATAGGCGGTGTTGTAGCAGAAGAGGTTCACCGCGTGATAGATGGGCTGGACATAGGCCTTATCCTGGAGCAGGGCGTTGACAGCCAGCAGGTTCTCGCTGCGGACATCCATGTCGGAGGTGGTCTTGCTGGCGTCGATGTAGGAATCCACAGTGGCGGCGTCATCACCGGCGTAGCGGATCCGGATCTGGCCGTTGACAGAGTGGAAGTTGGGCTCCATCAGCTCGGAGCCGTCCCGGGTCACATTGGACCAGGCGGCCAGGGTGATGTCAAAGCGGTTGTCCAGCTTGCTCTCGGTGAGCCAGGCAGACCAGTCGATGGATTCATACTTGACGTTGTTGAAGCCGGCGGCCTTCAGGTTGGCCAGGAAATACTCGCCCATGCTGATGTAGCCGGGGGTGGTGGCGACCAGGAAGACGATCTCCTCGTCGGCCCAGCCGGGGTGAGCGTCCAGGATGGCCTTGGCTCCCTCGGGATCATAGGCGATGTTGTGGGTGGTGGCCTCCTCGGTGTAGCCGGAGATCTTGGGGCCCAGCACGCTCTGGGCAGGATCGGCAAAGCCCTCCAGAATGTACTGGACATAGCCCTCCTTGTCGATGGCCTTGGCGATGGCGGTACGGAACTCCTCCTCGGCCATGATGGGGTTGACGGAGGAGCCGCCCCGCATGAGCATGTAGTTGATCTGGGCCGCCTCGGAGCTGGCGGTGGTCACATTGGGGATGCTCTCCAGCCGGGAGCGCTGATCCACGGAGAACTTAGGCATAAAGTCGGCCTCGCCGGTTTCCATCCGGGCGATGGCAGTGGACTCCTCGGCAATGATGGTCATGGTCACGTCCTTGATGGCAGGAGCGCCGCCCCAGTACTCCTCGTTGCTGGTCAGCACCACATTGGCGCCGGAAACGGAGCTGACAAACTTATAAGGGCCGGTGCCGCAGGGCTGAACCATCAGATCCTGATTCTGCTGGGCGGTGGGGGAGACGATGGCGGAGTTGGTGTGGGCCAGCTTTGCGGTGAGCACGCCGTCCTCATACTTCAGGTGGAAGACGATGGTGTGCTCATCGGGGCACTCCATGGACTCGATAGAGCCGGCAATGGAAGCCCGGGCGGAGCCGAACTCAGGATCCTTGATCAGGTCGAAGGTGTACTTGACAGCCTCGGAGTTAAAGTCGGTGCCGTCCTGGAACTTGATTCCCTCCCGCAGCTTGACGGTGGCGGAGAGGCCGTCCTCAGAGAACTGGGGCAGCTCAGCGGCCAGCAGAGGATTATATTCGCCGGTCACCGGGTCGATGCGGTACAGGGTCTCGTAGATCTGGGCATTGACGTAGGTGGAGGCACTGTCGTTGGTACGCAGGGGGTCAAACCCGGTAAAGGGAGCGGTGAGGGCGATGTTGAACATCTTGCCCTGGGCAGCGGCGGAACCGCCTTGATTGTCAACGTTGGGAGCGCTGCTGGGGGTGGTGCTTCCGTCGCCGCAGCCGGCCAGCATACCCACAGACAGGGTGCAGGCGGTGGCGAAGCAAAGGAACTTCTTCCAGGATTTCATACGATCTTCTCCTTTTCAGTGGTTTTGGAGCTGGTTTATTGAGAGCCAAGCGGCAGACAATACAAGAAAGATGATGGCTCAGTCCTTCAGACTGGGATCCAGAATGTCCCGGAGCTTATCGCCCAGGATGTTGAAGCAGATCACCGTGATCATTATAGCCAGACCAGGAACAAAGGTGAGGCTGGGATGATTCCACAGGTTTTCCTTGCCGGCCGAGATCATATCGCCCCATTCAGGCATAGGAGGGGTAACGCCCATGCCCAGGTAGCTCAGGGTGGAGATGGAAATGATGGAGGAGGCCATCCGCATGGTAGCGGTGACAATGATGGTGGGCAGGCAGTTTTTCAGAATGTGGATGAACAAGATTCGGGAGTCCTTGGCGCCCAGGGAACGGGTGGCCATGATATAGTCCTCTTCCTTCACCTGCAGCGCCTTGCCCCGGATCATCCGGGCGAAGGAGGGGATGGCCCATACGCCGATGGCCAGCATGGTGTTGAAGTCATTGACGCTCAGCATGGCGATAATGAGCATGGCCAGCAGGATACTGGGGAAGGCAAACAGGAGATCCATCACCCGCATGATGGGGTTATCCAGCTTGGGGTAATAGGCCGCCAAAAGACCGGCGGAGACGCCGATGAGCAGACCGATGAAAGTGGCCACAAACCCTACCCGCAGGGAGACCCGGCCGCCGTAAAGAAGCCGTGCCAATACATCTCGACCATATTTATCCGTGCCCAAATAGTGGCCGGGAACGTACTGCATCAAAGGGTCGAAACCCTCAGCATCAGGGTTGGTCTCCACAGTCCACTGGGCCCAAAAACCGGGGCGCAGACGGATGGAGGGATCCTGCTCCTCGTAGCTGTAAGGGGTGATCACAGGCGCCAGAATCACCATCAGAAGCTCTGCGATCAAGATGACAAAGCACAGGGTAGCCAGCTTGTTTTTCAGCAGCTTTTCAAAGGCGACGCGAACGGGGTTGGTGCGTTTTATCTGTTCCATTGTTCCGTCCCTCCTCAGCCTTCGTATTTGATCCGGGGATCAATGACGCAGTACAGAATATCCACGATCAGATTAATAATGATGAACATGGCGGCGATGATAAGCACCGTGCTTTGAACCACAGGATAGTTATAATTTCGGATGGCGTTGATGAGGTAGGTGCCGATGCCGTTGATCACAAAGACCTGTTCGGTGATGATGGCGCCGCCCAGCAATCCGCCGAAGCTGGTGCCGAACTGGGTCACCAGGGGGATCAGAGCGTTTCTTAGAGCGTGGGCCACGATAATGGTGTTTCGCTTAAGGCCCTTGGATTTGGCTGTGCGTATGTAGTCCGACTGGAGCACATCCAGCATGGCGGAGCGGCCCAGCCGGATGAAGCTGGCGATGGTGCCGGTAGCCAGGGCGAAGGCGGGGAGGATGGCCTCCTTAAAGCCGGTGGGCGTCCAGAAGAAGTGGGTCATGCCGCCGGCGGGGAGCCAGTGGAGCTTGACCGAGAACACATACATCAGCATGGTGCCCAGCAGGAAGTTGGGGATGGACAGGGCGATGAGGGAGCTGGTGGTGACCACGTTGTCCACAACAGTGTCCTTTTTCAGGGCGGTGACAATGCCGGCGGGGATGCCGATGACCACCGACAGGATCATGGCAGCGCAGGCCAGGTTCAGGGTGTTGGGCAGGCGCACCAGGATCTCGTCCAAAATGGGCTGTCGGGAGGTGAAGGAGGTGCCCAGGTTCAAGGTCAGCAGATTCCTGAGATAAATAAGGTACTGTACCAGGAAAGGTTTGTCCAGTCCCAAGCTGGCCCGAACCACGGCGATGTCCTCCTCGGTGGCAGAGGGGCCGGCCACCATGGTAGCCGCATCGCCGGGGGCGATATAAAGGCTGGCGAACACGATGAAGCTCATTCCGAGCAGCAACAGGAACATGAGCATGATCCGCTTTGTAATATATCTTCGCATAGACAGCGCCTCCTGAATATAGCACAGAACTCTATATATTATTTTAACATGATAAAGCGAAGAAGAAGTTTTTGCAACAGTTTCTTTCCTTTCTACAAAAAGATTGATGAATGTGACAAGAAAAAGAAACCCCCAAGAAAAAAATTGCGCAAAATGGCTAAGGGCAAAGGGTCGCAATCCTGAAATTTTTCCTGCAAAAATAAAGGGAGGCCCATTTTTCGGCAAAAAAGCAGAAAAATGGGCCTTGTGAATATAATGTCAACACGAGAAAAAATGTCAACATTTGGCGGGGGTTTGCCTCAACTTGTCAACCCCGGGCAGAGACGAAGGCAGGAAAAAACAGGAAGGCCGGCGGGATAGAACCGTATTGCATTTGCTTTGGGAAGATTGTATACTGAAATCACGAAAGCCGGCCCTTGGCCCGATCCTGGGCGATGAGGGAGCGCATGGCCTCCACCGCCACCGAGATGGTCTTGTCAAAATCAACTCGGTTCATGATGGCTCCCGCCCGGCACTTGCGGATGGAGGCGATGATGAACAGGGCGGAGGTCTCCATCTCCACCGTGACCACGTTGGCGCGGCGCCAGGCCTCCCACCGCTCCTTGAACCGCTCGCCGGAGGGCAGGTCGTCGGGCTCATACTGGATGTAATAGCAGTCTTTTGTGAGGGTGATGCCCTCCATGAAGTGGACGCCCAGCTTTTCCGCGGCGTCGGCCAGGGCCGCCACCACGTGGCGGTCGGCCACGGCGGGGAACTCGATGGGAACATAGTGGGGGGTAGTGCCCTCATCCCGGACGGCGGCGGTGCAGATAAAGCCGTCGATGCTCTCGTCGTAGGAGCTGTCGCAGACCCGGCCGCAGGAACCCACCCGAATGATGGTGTGGGCGCCGCACTTGATCAGCTCCTCCACGGCGATGGCCGCCGAAGGGCAGCCCATACCGGTGGAGGCCACCGAGACCATGACCCCGTCCAGATAACCGGTCCAGGTCCGCAGCTCCCGGTTGTTGGCGATGAGCTGAGGATTCTCCAGCCGCTGGGCAATAATGTCCGTCCGGTCAGGATCGCCGGGCAGCAGGACATAGCCGCCAACCTCGCCTGGAGCGCAAAGGGTGTGGTGGGTACGGGCGGAATCGTTGGGATTGAACATGGCAGCCACCTCTCTATATTATTGTATTTTCAGCATACAGACGGCGCCCGGGTTCCCCGGGGTTACCGGTGAAATTGATGCTATTATAGGCTGGGCGCTATAAAATTGCAAGGACTATTTCTGAGGCTGTTTGGAGGAAAAAGACATGAGAGTAGAGCAGTTAAGGCATTTTGTGATTTTGTCGGAAGAACTGAACTACCTGGCCGCGGCGGAGAGACTGTATATCTCCCAACCCAGCCTGTCCAAGAGTATCCAGGCCATTGAGCGGGAGCTGGGAGTCCAGTTGGTCAACCGGGGTACCCGCCATGTAAGTCTGACGGATACGGGCCTCACCTTTCTGGAGCACGCCAAGCGCATCTGCCGGGAATATGAGCAGGCCATGGAGGAGCTGCGGGGAAAAAAGGCCGCCCACATGGTGGTGGAGGTCATGCCCCTGACCTTCCAGGAGGAGATCGCGGACATGCTGGCTGACTTCTCTCAGGATCACTCGGAGATCCATATGCGGATCCTGGAAAAGGAGAACCAGGAGACGGTAGCCCGCCTGAAGCGGGGAGAGATCGACCTGGCCATCATGCGCTATGAGGGGGAGGACGAGCAGCTGCGGGTGATCCCCATGTTCTCCAACCGGATTATCCTGGCGGTGGGCCGGAACCACCCCCTGGCCGGCCGGAATGCCGTATCCCTGGCCGAGGTGGGGGAGGAGACCTTCCTTGCCTTCAACAAAGGCTCGGAAATGTACAAAAAGAGCATGGAGCTTCTCTCGGCCAACGGCGTGTCCCCCGAGCTCCAGGGCTCGGAGGTTCGGGTCAATACCATGAAGCCCTTTATCGAGAAAAAGCGGATGGTGGCAATCCTGACCGACAATATGATCGACGACGATGACCCCGGCATCCGGAAACTGGCCATTGCGGGGGATCCCAAGCTGACCATTTCCATCGTGCTGCGCAGGGGGAAAAGCCGCCCGGAGCTGGAGCAGTTTTTGGACTTTGCCCAGCAGTACTTCCCGAAGCTGGAATAAGTGCGGATTTATTCCATTTTTCTATAAATAGTCATAGCTTTTTGAATTGCTAAACGGTGGGGTTTGCTATATTATTTTTGTGTAGTTATACCAGAGATGCCCCGGTGTTTCTGGCAGGTTATCGGCGATTCCAATAAAAAATCAAGAGGAGAAATGAAAATGAAAAAGTTGACTGCTATGCTCTTGGCGGCTTCCATGGGCCTGACCCTGGCAGCCTGCTCCCCCGCCGCAAGCACCACCCCCACCCCCGCTCCTTCTCAGGGCACTGAGCCGGCTCCTGTGGAGAGCACCGCTCCTGTGGAGAAGGGTAAGATCACCTACATCATCGGCTATCTGGGCGATAAGTCCATGAACGACTCCGGCTACGCCGGCATCCAGGAGCTGGAGGGCCAGGGCTACGAGATCCAGGTCATCGAGCACAACAGTCAGGCCGACAAGTATGCCGACTACATCTACGATGCCATCGACGACGGCGCCAACTACATCGTCACCAGCTCCGCCATGGACGAGACCGTGGCCCAGATCGCTCCCGAGTACAAGGATGTGAAGTTCATCCTGTTCGACATGACTGCCGACTATGTCCCCGCTGCCGACAACATCTTCGCTCTCTCTTACGCCCAGAACGAGGGCTCCTTCCTGGTGGGCATGGTCTCCGCGGCCATGAGCAAGTCCGGCGTGGTGGCCGTAAACGTTGGTAAGGACAGCCCCACCATCAACGACTTCGTGGTCGGTTTCGTGGAGGGCGTCAAGGCCTACAATCCCGATGCCAAGGTGGTCAAGGGCGTCGTGGGCTCCTGGTCTGACCCCGCCGCCATGAAGACCCTGTGTGAGACTCAGTACCGTGACCAGCAGGCCGATGTGTTCTATCAGGTGGCCGGCGGTTCCGGCGCCGGCGCTTTCGAGTTTGCCGTGGAGAACGGCTGCTGGTGCATCGGCGTTGACTCCGATCAGTATGCCGCCTATGCCGAGTCCGAGAACCCCGAGCTGGCGCAGGTCATCGTCACCTCCATGCTGAAGGAAGTGGGCAACTCCCTGGTGGGCACCTTCGCCGACATCGAGGCCGGTAAGATCGAGTGGGGCACCACCGTCCTGGCCGGCCTTGCTGACAAGGCCGTGGGCTATGTGGACAACGACTTCTTCCGCTCCACCGTTCCCGCCGACGTGGTGGATACCATCTCCTCCATTGCCGACAAGGTCGTTTCCGGCGAGATGAACGTGAAGTCCTATTACGACTTTGCTGACGAGGCTGCTTTCAACACCTTCCTGCAGGATGCCGGTAAGTAAGAAAGCGATCTGACCATATCAAAACAAGCGGCGGGATAATCCAGCCTTGGGGCATTGGATTATCCCGCCCCTGCTGAAAAGAGGTGCGGGTATGGAAAACGAAGTATTAAGGATGCAAGGGATCACCAAGATCTATTCCAACGGCTTCGTAGCCAACAAAGACGTGACCTTCGGAGTGGAAAAAGGCGAGATCCACGCCCTGGTGGGTGAGAACGGCGCCGGAAAAACCACCTTGATGAAGATCCTGTTCGGCATGGAGCGTCACGAGGAAGGCAGCATCCTGATCAACGGCGAGGAGGTCCACATTACCTCTCCGCTGGACTCCATCGCCAAAGGGATCGGCATGGTGCACCAGCACTTCATGCTGGTGCCCTCCCTGACGGTGGCGGAGAATGTGGTGCTGGGCGTTGAGCCCATGAGCAACGGCCTGTTTGATTTCGATGCCGCCGTAAAGGAAACCCAGCGGATCGCGGACAAATACAACTTTGACGTGGACGCCAAAACACGGGTGCGGGATCTGAGCGTGGGCCAAATGCAGAAAGTGGAGATCCTGAAGGCCCTGGTCAAGGGCGCCAAGATCCTCATCATGGACGAACCAACCGCCGTACTGACGCCCCAGGAGACCCGGGAACTCTTTGAGCAGCTCCAGATCCTGAAGGAGGACGGACACTCCATCATTTTCATCTCTCACAAGCTGGAGGAGGTCATGGAGATCTGCAGCCGGGTCACCGTTCTGCGCCATGGCCGCTGCCTGGGCACTTATGACATCAGGGATATGACCGAGGCCAAGATCTCCCGGCTCATGGTGGGCCGCGACGTGGTGCTGAAGATGGACAAGCCCCAGCATGACCGGGGCGAGGTAGTGCTGGATCTGGATAACATCATTAAGATCAACACCATCGGCAAGCGGGTGCTCAACGGCCTTTCCCTGAAGGTGCGCAAGGGCGAGATCGTGGGCATCGCCGGCGTGGAGGGCAACGGCCAGAGCGAGCTGGCCAGCGCCATCTGCGGCCTGGACCGCCACACCGCCGGCACCATTAAGATCAACGGCGTAGACATCGGGGACAAGGCCATCAAAGAGATCCGGGATCTGGGCCTTGCCGTTATCTCCGAAGACCGGATGGTAGACGGCGTTGCGGCAGACCGCAGCGTCCGGGAAAACATCATGTCTGACCGGTTCGATAAGCCCGAGTTCAAAAAGGGCATCTTTATGGACAATAAGCGGATCAACCAGATGGTGGACGAGTGCATCCAGGAGTTCGAGATCGCCTGTGACGATCGGGATCAGCCGGTGCGTATGCTCTCGGGCGGCAATATACAGAAGGTGGTGGTTGCCCGTGAGTTCACCTCGGGCCGCAACGTGGTTCTGGCCTGCCAGCCCACCCGCGGTATCGACGTAGGTACGGCGGAGATGATCCGGAAATACATCATTAAAATGACCCGGGAGAAGGATGCGGCCGTGCTGCTGATCTCGGCGGATCTGAACGAGGTGCTGGAGTGCTCCGACCGGCTGCTGGTCATGCGTTACGGAAAGATCGTGGGTGCTTTCAACGATGCCAAGGAGGTAACCGAGGATATCCTGGGCGAATACATGCTGGGCATCAAGACCATGAGTGACGAGGAATTGGAGGCGGCATTATGAAAGAGGCAAGAAAAATCGAAGCCGCGTTTGAGATCATCCGTATTGTCGCGTCCCTGGCCATCGCCTATGTGGTGGCCCTGCTGGTTCTGTACTTCGTCAGTGACGAGCCAGTGAAGGTCATCCAGCAGTTTGTGCTGGGCCCCTTCTCCTCCCCCCGGCGGATCGGCAGTATCCTCAACCTGGCCATCCCCTTCACCATGTGCGGCCTGGGAATGTGCTTTGTATACTCGGTGGGCAAGCTGAACATGCTGGGCGACGGTATCTTCATGTTTTCCGGCTGTATCGTCACCTTCCTGGGCATCCGGCTGGGAACCCTGGGCCTGCCCTCTCCCGTGCTCTGGGTAATCCTGCTGCTCATCGGCGGTTTGGTGGGCGCGGCTTGTATGTACCTTCCCGCCTGGCTGGATGTAAAGCTGGGGGCCAGCGTCATCGTGGTCTCCATTATGGCCAATACCATCCTGTCGGAGCTGAGCCAGTACATCCTGCAGTTCCAGATGCGGGATCCCTCCACCAGCTATCTGGCCTCCTATCCTCTGGATCCCTCGGTGAGCATGCCCAAATTCTTTACCTCCTCCCTGAAGATCCAGAGCGGAATTTTGGTGGCCATCGCCTTCCTCATCCTGTCCGTTGTGCTGCTGCACAAGACCACTCTGGGCTATAAAATGCGCATGGTGGGCGCCAACGCCAAGATGGCGCGGGCCGCGGGCATGAGCGTGGCCTCCACCATTATCATTGCCCAGCTGCTGGGCGGCTTCCTGGCCGGCATGGGCGGCGCCATGGAGATCCTGAGCAACTATACCCGCTTCCAGTGGACCGATACCACCGGCCACGGCTTCGACGGCCTGATGGTGGCGGTGCTGGCCAAGAAGGATCCCAAGTATGTGCCCATCACCGCCCTGCTGCTGGCCTATATCCGCATCGGCTCCGACGTGGTCAACAGCTCCAGCAGTATCCCCAACGAGTTCGTCTCGGTGATCCAATGCATCATCATCCTGCTGGTGGCCGCCGAGATGTTCCTGACCAAGCAGCGCAACAAGCTGATCTGCAAGGCGGCGGAAGCCAACCTGAAGCAGGAAGCTCAGAGCGCGGCATAAGGGAGGGCTGAGATATGCTTACATGGATTACGGATTTCCTCTACAGTGTAATTAAGCTGTCCGCCCCCATCGTATTTGCGACCCTGGCCTGTGACATCAGCCGTCAGGCGGGTGTGTACAACATGTCCGCAGAAGGCAATATGCTCATTTCCGCCCTGGCCAGCGTGGTCATTGCCGGTATGTTCAACAGCGTCTGGGCGGGACTGATCGGCGGCGTGGCCGTGGGTGTGCTGATGGCGGCCATCATCGCCTATGCCCACCTGATCGGTAAGACCAATATGTATCTGACGGGCCTTGCCTTCAATACCGCCGCCACCGGCGGCACCGTCTTTGTCATGTTCATGCTCTGCGGCGAAAAGACCTCCACCAACGCCGCCATCCGCAGCTATACCATTCCCCAGATCCAGATTCCGATCATTGATAAGATCCCCGTGCTGGGAAAGATCCTCTCCGGCCACTATCTGCTGACCTATGTGGCCCTCATTTCCGTGATCCTGGTGTGGTTTATGCTCAAGCGGACCCGCCTGGGTCTGCGGATGCGCTCCATTGCGGAGAATCCCCAGGCCGCGGAGTCTGTGGGCATCTCGGTGGTGAAGGTGCGCTACATCTCCTTCCTGCTCTCCGGCCTCTTTGCCGGCTTGGGCGGAGCCTATATGTCCATGGCCTACGTCTCCTTCTTCTCCAGAGGCATGGTGGCCGGCCGCGGCTGGATCGGCGTTTCGGCCATGAACATCGCCAACGGCGCCCCCATCGGCTCCTCCATTGCGGCCCTGTTCTTCGGCTTTACCGACACCCTGTCGGTGTCCCTGCAGGCCTTTAATATCCCCATTCAGTTTGTCAACATGATCCCCTACGTTGCCACCATCCTGGCCCTGGTGATCATGAATATCGTTCGCATCCGCCGCGAGAAGGCCCGGGAAAAGGCCCGCCTTGCCAAGATGCAGGAAAAAGAGGGATCTGCCGTTGCGCATTAAAAATCAAAGTATCTCCCAGGGGGAAAAGCTGTGGACGGTGGGTTTCGTTTTGATCTGTCTCATCGCCATCATCCAGCGCACCAGTACACAAATGCAAAATACGGCCCTGCCGCTGTATATCCAGGCCCTGGGCTTTACCAAGGCCGCGGCCGGCAACGCCAACGCAGTCTACTCAGCCGCCTCCCTCATCCTGCGGCCCTTTATGGGCATGGTGGTGGACCGCTGGGGAGGGAAGCGGGTGCTGATCTTCGGCACGGTGCTGTTGGCCTTGACGGTGCTGGGCTACGGCCTTGCGGCCTCTCTGGGCGGTATCGTTCTGCTGCGGGCCCTGGGCGGCGTGGCCTTCTCCGCCACCACGGTGGCGGTGTCCACCGTGTCGGTGCAGAACATCGCCGAGTCCCGGATGACGGAAGGCATTGGTTACTTCGGCCTCTCCTCCGCCTTTGCCCAGTCGGTGGGCCCCGTGTTTGCCCTGGCCCTCATCAGCGACAACGACGCCTATTGGATGTGCTTTGTGGTCACCGCCCTGCTTTTGGGGGTTGCCACCCTTATGACCTTCTTCGTCAAAGAGCATAAGGAGCCCGTCCGGCAGAGCGCCCCAGCCCGGGAGCAGACTGCGGAACTTCGCCAGCCCAAGCAGAGCGTTTGGATCAAGCTGGTGGAGCCCACTGCCGTTCTTCCCTCCGTACTCAGCTTCTGTGTCTTTTTTTCCTCCAGCGCGGTGGGAACCTTTATCTCCACCTATACCAAAGAGGCTGCCATTGCCGGCGTCGCCACCTTCTTTGTGGTAAAGGCCCTGACCATTGCCCTGTCCCGGGTGGTCATCAACCCCATCTACCGGTTCCTGGGCAACGAAAAGGGGCTGCTGCTGGCCTTCGCCGTCTACGCCGCCAACTTCTGCCTGATCTTTGGAGCGAAGGGGCAGCTTACGCTGTGGACGGCGGGCGCCCTGTTCGGCTTTGGCTATGGCCTGCTCCAAACCCTGCTCAACGCCGCCGCGGTGATCAATACCCCCAAGAGCCGCCGGGGGGCGGCCAATGCCACCTATTATATCGCCATGGATCTGGGCCTGGGCGCGGGCGCTGCCTGCTGGGGCTATGTGGCGGACTGGTTTGGCACCCGGAGCATCTATCTGGGCGCCGCTCTGGTACAGGCGGCGGCGGTGGTGCTGTTTTTCGTGTTCAAAAAGGTGTACGGCCAATTTATGGAAAAGATTGAGAAGTAGCCTATGAAAAAAGTATTGATTGTAGTAGATTACCAGCGGGACTTTGTGGCGGGCGTCATGGGAAATCCTGCGGCCCAAGCCCTGGAGAGCCGGCTGTGCCGGAAGATCGAGCGGTACTTTGCGGCGGGGGACGATGTGGTTTTCACCATGGACACCCACACCCCCGAGGACAGAAGGACCCGGGAGTTCCAGGGCGGCCAGCGGCTCCACTGTCTGGCCGAGACCCCGGGCTGGCAGGTTTACGGCAAGGTGGCCCAGTATGTGCCCAAGGCCACTGTGATCTGCAAAAACACCTACGGCTCCATCGCCCTGGCAGACGTCCTTCGGGAAAAGGAGTACGATGTGGTAGAGCTGGTGGGAGTGACCACCCATGCCTGCGTACTGTCCAATGCCATCATTGCCGCGGCGGCAAAGCCCTTTGCCGAGATCGTGGTAGATCCCGCCTGTACTGCCAGTGCGGACGAGGGGCAAAAGCAGGCCGCCCTGTGGACCCTGGCAGGCCTCCATATCCAGGTTCGATCCGACGATGAATTCCAGGTTCCGGCCACAGACGCCGGCTAAAGCAGCATAAAACAACGTACAAAGAGAGGCCCTGCCATGCAGGGCCTCTCTTTATTGTGCAGACGCAAACAGAGAAAATAGAAATTTACAGAAATTGTCAAATCATACCGGATAAAACCTTTGAATAGGAAAAACAGACCTGCGGATACTAAGGATTGTCAATGGACGAAAAAACCGCAGGAGGAGAGAGAAATGAAAGCGACCGGAATCGTGCGGCGGATCGACGACCTGGGGCGGGTAGTCATCCCCAAAGAGATCCGCCGGACCATGCGTATCAGAGAGGGCGACCCGCTGGAGATTTACACCGACAAGGACGGCGAGGTCATCTTCAAAAAGTATTCCCTGATGGGAGGCCTCAGCGACTTTGCCAACCAGATGTGCGAGACCCTGAACAAGACAACGGGCCGGGTCTGCGTCATCACCGACCGGGATGCCTGCATTGCCGTCAGCGGCGCACCCCGCCGTGACCTGGTGGACAAACGGCTCAGCGAGCGGCTGGAGGCTGTGCTGGAAGGCCGGAAGATCTACCAGTACCAGCCCGGGGATACTCCCATGAACGTCAGCGATGAGTCGGGCAAGTTCTTTGTGACCTGTGCCGCGCCTATCCTGGCCGAGGGCGACGTGCTGGGCAGCGTCCTTTTCGTGGCCGAGGAGGGCGACCTCACCACCGGGGAAACCGAGTACAAGCTCCTACAAACCATGTCCGGCTTTCTGGGCCGTCACATGGAGGGGTGAAAGAGAAGCGCCCGCTGGCCGGTCAGACCGGGACGGCGGGCACTTTTCCTACATGGACTGAAACAGCAGAATAATACAGATATTCAAAAGAAACAGAACTGCCAGCGGCAGCCAGGGCCTTTTTTTCTTCATCTTCTTCCCCCTCTGCTTCTGCCATTGTACGCAGAAAGGGTCCCCCATATGCCGGGGAAAATCCACCGGGAGGGTGGTATATTTTTCTAAGAGAAGTCCATACTGGAAACAGAATGTCAAACATAAGGAGGGCGCGGCGTGATCAAGGGCATCAGCCGGCGGGTCATCGTGGTAAAATCTCCCGACCGCCGATTTTTTGAGGAGGCCATTTTTATTGTGAAGGAAGGACTGCTGGGAGAGGGCGGCGTTACCGCCGAGCAGGTGGTGGAGGAGGCTCGAAGAGTGGCCGACGGCTTTGTAAAGAAGCATCACAGCCGTTGGTGGCACCGGATCCCCGCCCCAGGCTATATGGCCATCGGGGCGCTCCTTGCCACGGCGGTGTGGAGCATCGGGCTACTGTGGTAAAAGAGGACCCTTCCGCCGGGAAGGGCCCTTTTTCTATTTCGTTACCACCCGGTGCCGCCGCCGTCGCAGCGCCAGAGTCCATCCTCCCCCTGGGTCATGTAGCCCACCTGCCACCACTGGAAAGCCCCGGCGGGCACATCTGGGTCGCTGCCCTCATACTCGCCGGTGTTGCCCGCCATGAAGGACCAGGGAGGCGCGGAGTCGGCGGGGACAAAGATGGTGGACCAGGAGAAGGGGAAGGTGTTTTCCTCCAGTCGGGAGACAAAGGGTTCATCGCCCTTGTACTCGACACAGTCGATGACCTTCATGTAATCCCATTTCATGGTGCTGCCGCTGCTGGTGCGGAGGTAAACGCCCTCATACTCTTCCACCCAGGCCCGGGCGATCTCGTCCCGGGTCCGGCCCTCCCCGGGGATGGCGATGCCCTGCCGGAGGGCTTCCAGCTCGGTCTCGTCATACCAGCGGCGGAGATAGTGGTAGATATCGGTGGAAAAGGGATCGTCCGTATCTGTCTGCACAGCCTTGTACCACCGGGAGTTCTCTCCCTTCTGCCATTGCACCAGGCCCTCCAGGTCCCAAAAGACCAGGCTCTCATCCTCCCGGGAGAAGGCGAGGTAGTCAATGGGTCCGGAGGCAAAGTCAGGCCGCTCCGTCTGGTCCGTATGCTCCCAGGTATAGCCGGACCATTGGTCGGTGATGCTGGAGACCCGGTTCCAGCCCCCGGCGGGGTAGGAGCCCGCCAGACCGTCCCCCACAATGAGGGTCATGGTGAACTGGTCGTCGGCGGTGATGGCCTCGTAGGCGTTTTTGATCTGAAAGAGGGGATCGTCGTCCAGAAGGCCCAGTTCGTCCAGTTTGCCCTCCAGATAGGGCTCGAAGGCGTAGGACGCCGGGCCCATATCGTTGATGACGTCCTGCCAAAGGAGGGTGTGACTGTCATCCTCCGTCCGGAAGAAGAGCCAGTCACAGTCGGGATAGCCGGGGGAGACCCAGTCATCCTCGGTGAGGTACCGCCCTCCCGCCAGGGTGACGGTGTCCGGGGTGGTGGTGTGGAGCTCATAGTTGAAGTGCCAGCCCTCCACCGTGAGGTTCCCCACCGTGTTCCGGGAACCCTTGGTGATGGAGGTGATGCGCCAGTCGTCGTAAGAGACGGGGTCACCCCAGAGCCAAATCGTTCCACCTTCTGTGGGCTCCGGGAGAGCGGTAGATTGTTTGCTGTCCTCAAACACCATCTGTACATAGTCCCGGGCAGCAGTCACCACCGCTTCGGGCACGTCATCTGCAATACCCTCCACCATGTGGTCGGTGACCTTCTTCTCGTCCTTGTAGATGAGCAGGCTTTCCCCGTCGAAGTAGAGATACCGGACAGCCAGTTTGGAATGGTCGCCGCTGTCGGCGAAGCAGCTGACATAGAGGTATCTGCCGTAGGGATCCCAGTGCTCATAATCCCAGTAGGAAAGCTCCGGGCAGGCGGAGAACAGAAGCTCATCCAGTTGGGCCTCATAGACCAGTCCCTCCCGCTGGAAGAAGAGCTGGCGGGGAGCGACCAGCTCATTTTGCCCGTCTCCGTCCAGGTCCATGATACGGCTGTCTCCGTGGCACTGGGCCAACAGGGTCAGAACGCCGTTCTCGTCGAAATAATAATAGTCGGTATCGGTGGTATAGAACCGGGAATTGCTCCCGGGCCGATAGGTGATGTAGAAGCCGTCCCGGCCGAAAAGGTCCTGAAAGAAGAACATATCCACATCGTCAAAGCTGTATTGGGCAAAGACATTCATGGTGCCGTCGTCCAGCTCCTCGGCGGCATAGATGGCCCCGTCGGCGGAGCGGTAGACGCGGAGGTGGTGACCGAAAAGGTTCCAGTTTTGAAGGATGTTTTCAGAGCTGAGGTCCTCCCTGTGGGGCTCCACGGTCACCGCCGGGGTGGTGTAGGGCTCCAGCTCACGGAGGGAGACGGTGACCGCCGGGTCTACGCTGGGCAGGGCAGGCGGGATGGCGGGTTGCTGGCACTCTAAGTTAGACAGGAAGTGATAGACGCCCTCGGCCTGCTCCTCCATGGTGGTGCAGAACCATGTTGCGTCACTGTTCCAGCCGCCGTGGTGGTAGAGCTTCACGGTGCTGCCCTCCCGGGTGCCGCAGAGGATCTCAATATCGCCGGGGTAGTTGGTGTCCCCATGCATCCAGTAGTAGGCGTCGTTTTGGTAGGTGAAGTTTTCCAGTCCCACCCGGTTGGTCTGCTCCAGGGTCAGGCCGGTATACTCCTGCAAAACCTCATCCATCTCCTGGGCGGTCATTTTGTAGGCGGGACAGGGCAGATCCTCCCAACTGTCGTAGTCAAGGGTACCCTTTAGTTCCTCGTCGGTGGGGGAGGAGCCCTCCAGGTAGAAAAGCTCATAGAGGTTGATATCCTCCGGCTTTTCATAGGTGTTGAAGGCTCCGTTGGCAAACTGATTGCGGATGCTGTAGGTGTAGGAGATGGCCTCATTGGGATTGTGGTTGAAATACTCCTCGTTGAAGAACCGCAGCTCCTCCCCCGTGAGGGACCGGAGGCCCTCGGGTGCCGGGGCGGGGCTTTCTTTGGCTCCGGTGAAGGTGCAGGCGGACACCAGGCCGGCCAATAGAGTCACCGCCAATGCGGCGGCCAGGAGCTGCCGGGGCCGCTTGGCAATGCGCATGACCCGGTCCTTCAGCTCCTTCTTCCCGGCGGTCATGGTGGTGGCGGCCAGCATGGGGTTGGCGGTCCGGCGGACCGGAATGAGGGAGAGAAGGGTTTGGCCGTAGGGAATGCGCTCTTGCTCCCCCAAGGCCTTCAGGGCGCTTTCGTCGCAGGCCAGCTCACAGTCCGTCTTGGAGCAGTGGGCCGCCGCCCACACCAGGGGATCGAACCAGTAGACGGTGAGGCACACGCACCGCAGAAGAGACCACAGGGGGTCCAGGTGCCTGGCGTGGGTCTCCTCATGGCAGAGCACATGGCGGAGCTTATGGGGGTCCCGGGCCACGGCGGGGGTGATGTAGATGGAGCGCCCAAAGAGACAGGGGGAGGGGATGACCCCTTCGGGGACCAGATAGACGGGCCGGGTGGATACCGTTTCAAAGGTCCGGCGGTTTTTACGAAGCCGGAGGTAGAAGGTCAGGTTGCTGAGCAGGAAGAACCCGGCCATGGCGGCCATGCCGATTTTCCACACCAACGTCAGCGCCTCCCCGGCGGTCATGCCGGCATCAGGCTGGGCGGTAGCGGGGGAGGGCACGTCGGCGGCGGGGGAGATGGGCTGGCCCAACGGGGGCAGAGGACCTTCATAGGGGGTGTGATTCAAGGCCGTTTGACCGCCCTGAGCAGCGAGAACGCCGCTGGGGTCCGGGGCGTTGTAGATCGTCTGCCCAGACGGCTGGGCCGGGCGGACCGCCTGCCCCAGCCGCTGGTCCACCACCGTCTGGATGGGCTGGGCGGCGGTGAGAACGGAAAAGTTCACGGCGGGGAGACTGACGGGCACCAGGAGCCGCACCAACACCAGCGCCCACAGGGCGTACTGGACGCGCCGGGACAGC
Organism: Oscillospiraceae bacterium; assembly: GCA_022800215.1. Lineage (GTDB taxonomy): Bacteria > Bacillota > Clostridia > Oscillospirales > Oscillospiraceae > Vermiculatibacterium. The sequence goes on from JAAWPV010000013.1 coordinate 17,514, forward strand.
ACTTTCTGAAAGACACGGCGCATGAGAAGCAGAGCCAGGATCAAAGCGGACGAGGTGATGAGGATCTCTTTCATTTTTCTCCCTCCTTGGCGTTTTCCAGAATGGCGGTGAGTTCGTCAATATCTTCCTGCGTGAGGGTCTGACTGTCCACCATGGCGGACATCATGAGCCCCAAGCGGCCCCCGTAGACCTTGTCCAGGAAACTTTTTGTCTCTGACTGGGCGGCGTCCTCCTTTTGCAGAATGGCCGAGTAGTGCTTGGGGGTGCCGCCGTCATGGTGGACGGCTCCCTTGTCCTCCAGCCGGGAGAGCATGGTGATGACGGTGTGCTTGCCCCAGCCCGTTTCCTCCTGTAATGCGGCGGTGAGCTGAGTGATGGTGAGGGGGGTGTCCTCCCAGAGCCTGTTCATCAGCTTCCACTCGCCGTCGGAAAGATTGGTTTTCATGGCGGTACCTCCTTTGGGTAAACGACTGTCTACCTTCTATCCTGAGTATACCAGAGAGGTATACAAATGTCAACCTCGAAATGGTTACAGTTTGGAAACAAATAGAGACAAAATAAAAACAGAGACAGGACATTAAAAATGTCCTGCCTCTGATGAAATTTCAGCGGTATCACTGTTCCCGGGCCAGAATGACCCGGATGCGGCCGCCGCCCTCGGCGGTCTTGTCGTAGTAGCCGGTGAGGGTATAGCCCGTGCGTACCCGCTCCAGGCTGGAGAGGTAGTAGCTGCCGTTTCGCACCTCATAGACGGCCACCGAGGCGGAGAGGGGGAAGGTCTGGTTGTTCTTGGTGGTGGCGGAGAGGGCGTCCAGGGAGCTGAGGCTCACCGAGGTAAGGTTCCGAATGGAGGAGGGTGACCGGGGATTTCCCTTGATGCAGGCAGGGCCCTCCGCGGCGTTGAAATGGCCCCCCTGATACTGGTAAACATAAGGCGTTCCGCTGATGTCATACTGGTAGATGCCCATCATGGTGCCCAGCCCTCCGTCGGGGATGGTGGCTTCATTGACCTCGGTGAGAACACCGTAGGTGTAAAGGTCCCCGGTAACATCGTTCAAAATCAGCCGGTCGATCTCCCCGGCGGCGTTCTTCCGGGCGTACTTTACGGCGGAGGAGGAGAGGTTCACCCCCGCCAGGCGGCTGGGGGAGACCTTGCAGGCCTCGCCTTTGCCGTTCATATCCAAAATCTCCACGTCGTCGGCCAGGGCGTTATTGCCCAGTTTGGTTCCGGCGGCGTTCACCTTGCCCGAAAGGGAGGAGGCAGAGAGCCGGGATACCTTGGCTTCGCCGTCCGACAGGGTGACCTGGACCAGGTCGCCCGCCTTCCAGGAGGCGCTTGTGGACACCGGATAGGCGTAGGAGCTTCCGTCGGTGGCGGTGAGGGAGACGGTCTTGGCGGTGTAGCGGTTGCCGTTCTGGTCGGTGTAAGAGCTATCCGCCGTGCCGCTCACCACGCCGTAGAGGGTTCCGCTGACCTGGGCGGAGGAAGCCACGGCGGCCACGCCGCCGTCCCGGCCCAGGAGAAGGGTCACGGTGTCCCCGGTTTGGTAGGGGCCCAGGTTAGAGAGGGCATACTTGGCGTCGGAGGTCTCGATGGTGTAGGTATTGCCCGCCACTGTCACGGCGGAGGGGCTGGAAGCGCTTGGAGTGACGGCCTGGTAAACGCCTGTCACCTTGTTGGAGTAGGCCCAGATGGTCCGCATGGATTTGGACCAGTACAGCACATCGTTGGGCTGGAGGGCGGCAAGGTTGGTGAGGGTGCCGTTCCGGTAGATATTGGCGGCGGCGGGGTCCAGGTTCATCTTGCTCTGCCAGTCTCCCGCCATGACCACCGGGCCGCTCATGACGGAGTTCACCAGGGATACCCGGTCGATCTCGCCTGTGGCGGTGAGGGCATGGCCCAGGGTGGTAAGGTAGGTCTGGCCTGTTTTGGTGGGGGCGGTGAGCAGATTGTAGAAAAGGTACATGGCGTCCTGCCTCGTCATGGCCCCGTCGGGACCAATGGAGATCCCCTCGTCCAGATCAAGGTTACGGTAGAGAGCCATTTGCCCGGCGGGCCAGGCCCCGGAGAAGTCGGCATCGGAATAACCCAGCAGCCGCACCGCCATGGTGACCCCTTCCTTAAGGGTGATGGTCCGGTCAGGCTCAAAGTAGCCGTAAAGATTGCCCTGGACGTAGCCGGCGCTGACGGCGGCCTCCACGTAGGAGGCGGACCAGTGGGTGTAGGGTACATCGGGGTAGGGGGAGACGGTGGTGGTCTCTCCAACGTTATCCCCCATGGGGGAGGCGCTCACCAGCATTTTGGTGAATTCCGCCCGGGTCACAGCCCGGGTCAGCATCAAATCGCCCTCTTCGTTGCCCACCATGATGCTGAGGGCGGCCAGAACCTGAGCCATCTCGCCGGTATCCGCCTGGGCGGCGGAGGCGGCGGGGAGGAGGGATAGGGCCAGCGTGAGGGCCAGAAGGGCGGAACAAAATCGTTTTTTCTTCATGGGTTTCTCTCCTTTTGAAAATGGAACAAATTATTGGAAATAGCGATACCGGAAGGTAGATATGTCACGCTCTGAAGCGGTCAGGACACTCGCTCCACTTCCCTCCGACTCGGCCTGGTCTGCAAGCCCCTTCGGGGCTTTTCACTCGGCCTCGCTCCAGTCCAGTGTCGCTCGTGGTCCGCTTCTCCGCGCTTCTTAATCGTATCTCAAAGCGTCGATGGGATTCAGCTTGGCCGCCTTGTTGGCGGGCAGGTAGCCGAAGGCCACGCCGATGGCCACCGACACACCGAAGGCCACGGCAATGCCCTGGAGGGTGGGGACGGCCACAAAGCCGTCGTTGCCTGTCCCCAGGGAGAGGGCGATGACACTGGTGATGACGTTTGCCATGATGATGCCAAACCCAATGCCGATGGAGCCGCCGATGGCGGAAGTAGTGCCTGCCTCAATGATGAACTGGCTGCGGATGTCCCGGCGCTTGGCACCCAAGGATTTCCGCACGCCGATCTCCCGGGTGCGCTCGGTGACGGACACCAGCATAATGTTCATGATGCCGATACCGCCCACCAGAAGGGAGATAGCGGCGATGAGGGTGAGGATACTCATAAGAAGACTTACCATGGAGTCCATGGCGTCCATCATCTCCGCCGAGGTCATGACCATGTAAAAATCGGAGTTATGGTAGGCCTTAAGAAGCCGGTTTTCCACAATTCCCTTGGCCGCGGCGGCGGTATCCCGGCCGGTGGAGGTAAACATATAAAGTTCCATATAGCTCTGGCCGCCCAGGCGGTCTGCCTGGGTGTAGGGAATGTAAATGCAGTCGTCACTGCTGCCGGCAGAAAGATCGGCGTTGGTGGCCAGAACGCCGACCACGGTAAAGGGAGCGCCGTTGACAGTCAGTGTCTTGCCCAGGGCGTCTCCGCCGAAAGCTTCCTGCTCCAGGTAGGCTCCCACCACGCACACGGCCTGTGCCCGTTCCACGTCCACGTAGGAGAGGAAGCGGCCTTTACCCATTGCTGCGCCTGTCATAAGAGTATTCTTATCTACGTTATAAAAGGTCTCTCCCACGCCGTAGACGCTGGTGCGCTTGAATTCGTCGCTTCCTTGCCGGACGGTGCCCTGGACGGATTTGTAGGGAGTGACCCCGGAGAGATACTGGGGATATTTCTCTGCCAGATCGTACATATCCGCGGCCTTAATATCAAGGGAAGTATTTGTGGTATAGACCTGGGCCTGGACCAGATTGGAGCCCATCTGCTCAAACTGATCGTTCATATAGTTTTGCATACCGTTGCCAAGGCTTGTGATGATGATGACGGCGGCCACGCCGATGATGATACCCAGCATGGTGAGGAGGGAGCGCATTTTGCTGGTCATCAGGCTCTTGACGGCAAGCTTGAAGGACTGTCCGATGTTCATTCCGCCGCCCCCTCTCCCACAAAAGCGGCAAAACCGTCGTCTGAGGCCGCTTCGCCGGCCTCTTCAGGCTGGACCACGGCCTGGGGATCCTGGGCGTCCCCGTCGTAGATGATTTTTCCGTCCTGAAGCCGGACGATCCGCTTGGCTTTTACGGCGATGGAGTTGTCGTGGGTGATAAGGACCACCGTGTCTCCCTCGCTGTTCAGCTTCTGCAAAAAGGCCAGCACCTCCCGGCCGGTCCGGGAATCCAGAGCGCCTGTGGGCTCATCGGCCAGGATCACCGAGGGGTTCCCCGCCAGGGCCCGGGCAATGGATACCCGCTGCTGCTGGCCGCCCGAGAGCTGGGAGGGCAGGTTTCTGGTCTTATCGGAAAGCCCCACCCGCTCCAGAGAGTGAAGAGCCCGCTGGTGGCGTTCCTCGGCGGAGATGCCGGCATAGAGAAGGGGCAGTTCCACATTTTCCTGCACGTTCAATTTGGGAATAAGGTTATACTGCTGGAAGATGAAGCCCAGCATTTTGTTGCGGATCTCTGCCTGCTGGTCGTCGTCCATGGTGGATACGTCCACCCCGCCCAGATGGTAAGAGCCGGAGGTGGGTACATCCAGACAGCCGATGATGTTCATGGCGGTACTCTTGCCCGAGCCCGACTGGCCCACGATGGCAACAAATTCCCCCTGATCAATGGTGAGGCTGATCCCGTCCAGGGCGTGGACGGTCTCCTCCCCCATATGGTAGATCTTGTAGATATCCTTCAATTCAATGAGGTGTTCCAAGGTCCCACCCCCGTTACATATAGAAGTTGGACATGAAGCTGGACGCGCTGTACTGGATAAAGACCAGTTCGCCCTCTTCCAGACCGGAGAGGATCTCGATGTACTCGTCGTTGTTCCGGCCCAGAGTGACCTCCCGTTCCTCCAGCTTGGCAGCGTCCATAAGGTTTCCGTCCTTGTCCAGCGCATCAGGACCGGCGACCAGAACGGTGTTTCCGCGCTGGATGGCGTCCACGGGAACGGCCAGCACATTTTGGATCTCCTCCACGATAATGCTGGCAGAGACGCTCATACCGGGCAGAAGTCCCTGCTGGGCAAGATCCATGCCGTTGCCGTCCACCGCCACGGTGACGGGGTAGGAGGTATTGCCTCCAGCGGTGGTGCCGTTGATGTTCACTTTCTCCACCACGCCGGTGAATTCCTGTCCGTCCAGGGCGTCGGCGGTGAAGCGGACAGGCTGGCCCGCCTTCAGCTTTACCACGTCCGTCTCGGCTACGTTGATGTCGAAGGTGAGACGGGACATATCGTAGATGACGGTCATAAAAGCGTTTCCTCCGGTGGAGGTGGCGGTGGAGGGATCATAGTTGTCCCCCTCCTTGTAGTTCTTCTCAATGACGGTGCCGTCGATGGGGGAGGTGATGGTGTAGTCCTCCAGACTGTCTTGGGCCCTCTGGAGGGAGAGCTGGGCGTTCTGAAGCTGGATGGCGGCGGCGTCGATCTGGTCCTGGAGGTTGACCTCCTTCACTTCGCCCAGAAGCTGGCCGTCATAGACCCGGTCCCCCTCCTTGACGCTGAGGGACAAAAGCTCGCCGGAGGCTTTGGCCACCACCTGTTTGCTGGCAGCATACTGGAAGTTGGCGGTGGCGGCGGAGGCAGCAGAGCCTACCACGGCGGAGCCCACAGAAAGGTTGGACAGGGCGCCGGGGTTGGACACGGTGACGGTGACATTGCGTACCAAAGTGCCGCCGAGGCCCACCGTATCGGTGGCGGAAATTTCAGTGATGGAGCCGGAGAGGGTCTCGGCAGTGCCCGAGACGGCGACGGAAGCGCTCTGGCCCACATAGAAGCCGGCGGCGTCAGACGCGTGAAAGGGGACGGTGAGCTTCATGTTGTCCCGGTCCAGAATGTCGGCCACGGGGGTGCCGGCTACGACGTTGTCCCCCTGGTCCACATAGAGGTGCTCGATGACGCCGGCGGCGTTGGCCTTGATCTGACGGTCCTTGGCGTTATCGTTGCGGCTGCGGACCAGGCTGTCATAGCTCAGCTGGGCCGACTGGACAGCTAGCTGGGCCTGCTGGATGGAGGTCTCCACGTCGCTGGAGTCCACTACGAAGAGAACATCGTCCTTATGGATCTCCTGGCCCTCCTCAAAGGGGGCGGATAGGATCTCTCCACGGACCAGGGCGGTGGCCCGGTAGGAGTCGTTGGGTTTGATGGTGCCCGGCCCGGTGACTGCCACCACAAGGTCCTGGATGGTGGCAGCGGCGGGGAGGTAGGCTCCGGAGGCCGTCTGCCCTCCATTCTGCATGCACCGGGTGAGCAGCAGGGCCAGAAGGCCGACGACAAGGGCCAAAGCGACGAGCCGCTTGACCCATTTCTTTTTCTTTTTTGGAGCCTGGAACGTGGGGGCTTCTTTAGAGGTGGTCTCAGTAGCCATAAGTAGGTTCTCCTTCCGAATCTGGGTATGTCTGGAACTCAGCTTCAAAGTATAGCAGAGAAATCCAGAGAAAATGTAAACAAGGATTTAAGAATTATTTAAGATCGCTCCGGAGAATAAATCACGGCCAAAAGGGGGAAAATCTCCTGAGACATCTGAAAAACATGATACACCTGCCCCTAAAAAAGGTCAAATGAACATTTTGTTAAGAATCGGTATAAAAGGAAAATCCACTGGCAACAATTACAGCGGAGGTGCAAAACCAATGAAAAGAACAATGATGGACCGTGTCAGCGACTTCATGGCCGGGAAAGGCTTCTACATCGTCCTGCTTGCATGTGTAGGGGCGCTGGGCGTTTCAGGCTACTATCTTTTTTCCGGCATTGCGGAGCAGGGCAGACTGGTGTCCGGGCCCACCACCATCGTGGTGACCCCCACCCCGGCCCCCACTCCCCCGGCAGTATCCCCCGTGGTGACGCCTCAGCCCCCTGCTACGGCCACTCCGGCCCCCATTCCCACCGCAACGCCCCAGCCCAGCCAGGCGCCGGAGCCCAGCAAAGCCCCTACCGCCACCGCCTCGGTCTTCACCTGGCCTGTAAAAGGGGAAGTGCTGCGCCAGCACGCTTTGGAGACTCTCTCCTACGACCGGACCATGGGGGACTGGCGGACCCATGACGGGGTAGACATCGCCGCCGAGACAGGCACTAAGGTGATGGCTCCCGCCGGAGGCACCGTCAGCGACATCTACGCTGACGATCTCATGGGGACCACCGTGGTGATCCTTCACGCCGACGGGGTCATGTCCACCTGCTCCAACCTGGCGACGGTGCCCAATGTGGAGATCGGGGACACGGTGCGCACCGGGGACGTGATCGGTTCCCTGGGCAAGACGGCCATCGCCGAGAGCGGCGAAGCCTCCCACTTGCACCTTTCTATGACAAAGGACGGGGTCAGTGTGGATCCCCTGGAGTATTTGCCCAAAAAGTAAAGGAAAAGCGGCCCGCGAACTTCGCGGGCCGCTTTTTAAAAAAATTGACAAGAACCTTCTGGGGGAATACAATAAAGATAAACAATGAGGCAGGGGGCACGGGGGATGAAAGAGAAAAAGAAGCTGCTGAAAACGGCTTTTTTGGTGCTGGCCGTCTGTGTCGTCGGATACATGATCTACCGGTAGATCCCCCGGCGGGTGGCTTCCCTGATGCCCAGGACAGATAAAGTGGATCAGTGTCAGATCCTGGTCTTGGGGATGTATGCGGACTACGAGTGCATCACTCTTACCGGGGAGGAGCTAAAGGACTATCTTGATTATCTGGACGGATTCTCCGCCCAATATATTCCCATGAGTTATGATGATGGTCGTATAGAATATGAGGAAGCGGTCTATCACCTCTATTTCTGGAGCGGCGAAAAGGAGGTCAACATCCGGATTTCCGACATGGGGAAGATCGTTCTGGAGCACAGCAGCTATAAAGTGACGGACCCCAACTTTGACCCCCTTCCCAACCGGTTCAGAAAATAAAATCTATACAGAATAGGACCCGGCCCGGACGTTTACCGCCCGGGCCGGGTTTTTGCGCGGCATGATACCTTCATAAAACCTTTATACTTCCGCTCTTTTCTTTTGCCTTTTTCTGTGCTATAATGCACTTGACTGGTTCCCCACCCAGTCTAACGGCCGGAGAGAATGCCGTCCGGGGGCGATGCGCCTGTCCCCGGGGAAAGGGACCTCCGGCCCTGTATGTGGCGCGCATACTGTGGAGCCAAAGGCTCTGAATCAAAAAATGGAGGTTCGTTTGTCATGCAGAAATTCAGTACCAAAGACCTGACCCTGGCGGCTATGGTGGCCGCCGTCTACACCGTCCTCACCGTGTTTTTGCCCATTCCCCAGTATGGGGAGGTGCAGTTTCGCATCGCGGAGTGCATGACGGTGCTGCCCTTCCTGTTCCCCTGGGCCACGCCGGGCCTCATCGTAGGCTGCTTCCTTGCCAACCTGCTGGGTTCGCCCTATGTGCTGGACTGGGTGTTCGGCACCCTGGCCACCGCCCTCGCCTGCTTCCTGACCATGAAAATGCCCAACAGGTGGCTTGCTCCGCTGCCCCCGGTGCTCTGTAACGCCTTGATCGTGGGCGCGGAGATCGCCTTTTCCACAGCGGGGGGCTTCAATGACGTTTTTTGGACTGCCGTGGGCCCCATCGCCCTGTCCGTGGGCCTTGGAGAGCTGGCGGTATGCTATGTGCTGGGCCTGCCCCTGGTGGCAATACTGCCAAAGATCAAAGTGTTCCGGGGCCTGATCCCGGAGCGTCGCCTTTCCGCTATCTAAAACATATAAAATGAGGAGGTCCTACACATGAAAGTACGTAAGGCCGTCATCCCGGCAGCCGGGCTGGGGACCCGGATGCTGCCTGCCAGCAAGACCGTGCCCAAGGAGATGCTTCCCCTGGTGGACAAGCCTGTGCTCCAGTACATCATCGAGGAGGCGGTGGAGGCCGGCATCGAGGACATCCTCATCATCACCAACCGCTCCAAGTCGCCCATGGACGACTACTTTGACTATTATCCAGAGCTGGAGCGCCGTCTCAGCGAATCGGGGAAGGAGAAGGAGCTGGCAGCCATCCGCCGGCCCGCCGACCTTGCCAACATTTTCTACGTACGCCAGAAGGAGACCAAGGGCCTGGGCCACGCCATCGGCAGGGCCCGGCGTTTCGTGGGGGACGAGCCCTTTGCCGTCCTTCTGGGAGACGACATCATGCGCTACCAAAAGCCGGTCATCGGCCAGCTTATTGAGGCTGCCGAGAAGTATGACGCCTCAGTCATCGGGGTTCAGGAGGTGGCGGACGAGGCGGTGAGCAAATACGGCATTGTAAAGGTGGAGCCTCTGGACGGCAAGGCCTTCACCATCCGGGACATGCAGGAGAAGCCCAAGGTGGAGGAGAAGTTCTCCAATTACGCCATTCTGGGCCGGTATGTGCTGAAGCCTGAGATCTTCGACCTTCTGGAGAAGCAGACCCCCGGTGTGGGCGGGGAGATCCAGCTCACCGACTCCCTGAAGACCCTCTGCACCCAGGACAGAATGATTGGGGTGGACTTTGAGGGCCGCCGGTACGATACGGGCAACCTAAAGGGCTTTATGGAGGCAACCATCGACTTTGCCTTGGATCATCCTGAGACAGGGGAGTGGCTCAAGAGCTTCCTGAAGGACAAGGCCGCTCAGCTTTGAGAAGTAAAAAGAAAGAGGCCGGGGAAGTTTCCCCGGCCTCTTTGCTGTCTCTTTTCGGATGCTTTCTCAGGCGAGCTCCTTCAAAATGTGGTTCTCCACAAAGTCAGCCCAGCCGTCTTCGGAGATGGGCTTTTCGGTGATGATGTCGGCGGCGGCCTTGGCGTCGGGGGAGCCGTTCAGCATACAGACTCCCACGCCGGAGACCTCAAACATGGTGATATCGTTTGTCATGTCGCCGAAGCTCCAGACATACTTCATGTCGATGCCGTGCTCGTCGCAGAACATCTTCAGAAGATCGCCCTTGGAGGCCTTGGCGTTGCAAAACTCGTACATGGTGGTCTCGGTCTTGAAGCTGATGTAGCCCTTCTTCTCAAACTGAGCCGAGCGGGCCTCGATGGCGGGCATATCCTCCTCCGCCACCCGGAAGCCCACCTTGGGGGCAGGCTCGGCCCAGAACTCGGTGTCGTCCTTCACCACCCTGGCGGGGGTGGCGTTCTTCATGTAGGCCTGGGAAGCGGCAGCGGCGGGGTCGATGGTCCGGACCAGGGAGAAGCCGTTTTGCAGGAGATACGGCCGGCTCTCGAAGGGGGACATGATCTCGAAGGCCTCCTTGATCCACTCCGGCTCCATCATATAGAGCATCTCGGTGGTGCCTTTGACGCCGTCATAGATCTCCTCGCCGTTGTAGCCGATGAGGATATCACATTTGATGCCCCACTGCTCTTCCAGATTGTGGAGCTGTTCCACGCTCCGGCCGGAGGCCAGGCCGAAGAGGACCCCTCGGGCCTGAAGAGCCTGGATGGCGTTGTAGGCCCGTTCCGTCAGAGGCTGACGTTTGACCACCAGAGTGTTGTCAATGTCGGCGATTACCAATTTTGCTTTTTCCATTGTCTCTTCTCCTTTTGCAAAGACCTTTCCCGAACTTACAGCCGGCTCAGCCGCTCGTCATTGAAGATGACGCCCTCCTTGGCCCGGTCGTAGACCAAGCGGCCCTCGGCGTAGGTGAACTGGGCCTTGTAATCGTCGGAGATGACCACAAAGTCGGCGTCCTTGCCCACGGCCAAAGTGCCCTTCCGGTCGGCAAAACCGTACTTCTTGGCGGGGTTGAGACAGGCCATCTTGAGGACAGTCTCCATGGGGACGCCTACCTTCTCCACCAGGTTGCCGATGCCGTAGAGGACGGGTTGGCCGGAGCCCAGCAGCCGGCCGGTGTCGGTGAGGAGGAAGCCCTCGGGGGTCACGTTGACGGCCAGGTCGGAGTGAAGTCCCTCATAGTGGCCTACGGGAGCGCCTGAGAGGTCGGAGCAGTCGGAGATCATCATGAACCGGTCGGTATCCTTCATACGGAAGTAGAGGGTAAGCATCTCGTTGCAGATGTGGCGGCTGTCGCAGATGACCTCGCATTCCACATTGGGGTGGAGGATGGCGGCGCCCAGACCGCCCACGTCCCGGTGGTGCAGGCCGGTCATCACGTTGCCGGTGTGGGTGGCCACGGTGATGCCCTTGTCATAGGCGGCGGTAGCCTGCTGATAGTTGTTGTCGCTGTGGGCGGCAGCCAGAATGATGCCCTGGGAGAGGAAATATTCGATGATGGGGTCGATGCCCGGGATCTCGGGGGCCAGGGCCACCAGCTTCAGAAGACCCTGACCGGCCTCCACCATGGCCTTGGCGGTATCAAGGCTCACCTCGGGCCAGCCGGTGCGGATGCCCTTTTCGCCTACCCGGTTCAGCCAGGGGCCCTCGCTGTGGATGCCCACGATGGTGGCGCCGTCCTGGGGGCCGGACTTGGCCACGTCAGCCACGGCGGCGATGGCCTCCACAGGGGTGACGGTGGGAAACACATTGACAACGCCTTGGGAAGCAAGACCCTTCAGATAGCCTTTGATGTCGGCGTAGCGCTCCTCAGTGGTGTGGCCGGTGACCCGGGGGGAGTAGCCGCAGGTGCCGTGGTTATGGGTGTCGAAGATGCCGGGGATGATGCGCTGATCGCCAAAGTCGATGGCCTCGGGGTCGGTACCCGGGGTAAACGCGGTGATCTTGCCGTTCTCGATGGTAAGAACGCCGGCTTTACAGCCGTCCTCCATATAGATACGCTTAGACTGGACTTTCATATCAAACAACTCCTTTTATATAACAGTGTTTTTACAGCCTGTTTTCCTCAAAGTACTTTTCGTTGAGCACGATGCCGTCCACATCCCGGTCATAGACTTTCCGGCCTTCGGAGTAGGTACACTGGGCCTTGTAGTCGTCGGTGATGACGGCGAAGTCGGCGTCCTTACCCACGGCGAGAGAGCCCTTCTGGTCGGCAAAGCCGTACTTCTTGCAGGGGTTCAGACAGGCCATCTTGAGGACGGTCTCCATGGGGACGCCCACCTTCTCCACCAGGTTGCCGATATCGTAGAGCACCGGCTGGCTGGAGCCGCGGAGGCGGCCTGTATCGCTGAGAAGGAAACCCTCGGGGGTGAGGTTCATCTCACCCTCGGCGGTAAAGTACTTCTTTTTGGAGGTGACCCGGTACCGGCCTGCGGGACCACCGGAGAGGTTGGAGCAGTCAGAGATCATCATGAAGCGGTCTGTATCTTTCATGCGGAAGTAGAGCTTCAGCATCTCGTTGCAGATGTGGAGGCCGTCACAGATGACCTCGCACTCTACGTTGGGGTGGAGGATTGCGGCCCCCAGCCCCCCCACGTCCCGGTGGTGGAGGCCGGTCATCACGTTGCCCAGATGGGTGGCTACCGAGATGCCCTTGTCATAGGCGGCCATAGCCTGCTGGAAATTGTTGTCGCTGTGGGCGGCAGCGATGGCCACTCCCTGGGAGAGGAAGTATTCGATGATGGGGTCGATGCCAGGGATCTCAGGGGCCAGAGCTACCAGCCGCAGATGGCCGTGGCAGGTCTCTACCATGGCCTTGGCATAGTCCAAACTCACCTCAGGCCAACCGGTTTTGATGCCTTTCTCGCCCACCCGGTTGAGCCAGGGCCCCTCGCTGTGGATGCCCAGAATCTTGGCCCCGTCCTGGGGCCCCTCCTCGATGACCGAGGTCACCGCCGCAAAACCCTCCAGAGGGGTGACGGCAGACAGGGTAGGCAGCACATTGACAGTGCCCTGGGAGGCCAGGGCCTTCAGATAGCCTTTGGTCTGATAAACCCGCTCCTCAGGGGAGCCCTCTGATTCCCGGGGACTGAAACCACAGGAGGCGTGGTTATGGGTATCGAAGATGCCGGGAATGATCCGCTTATCGCCGTAGTCAATGGCCTCCGGGTCAGTGCCCGGGGTGAAGGCGGTAATCTTGCTGTTTTCGATGGTGAGAACGCCGGCTTTGCAGCCGTCTTCCATGTAGATGCGCATGGATTGTACCTTCATGATGATTCCCTCCATAAAAATATTTGAAAAATCTGTAAGTAATAACTCTTTCGTTTCCGGCTGCACAATGAAAAGGGTGTAGGGAGGGGCCGGGCCGGTTTTTCTGCCCGGCCCCCTCTACATGGGAAAGGAAAGAAAGGAAGTATGCAGTGTCAGGGGGCAATGAGCCCGGTAAAGTAACCGATGGCGCCGATGACGAACATGCCCAGCATGATCAGGTTGGCGGAGATCTTTTTCACCTTGACAAAATAGTAGGTGATAAAAGTGCCGATCAGGGTCAGAAGGCCTGGATAGATGGCGTTGAGCACGTCGGCCTGAAGGTCGATGACGGTGCCGCCGAAGTTGAAACTGATGGCGGCTTGGAGGTTCACCAGGTTGCCTACGGTGGCGCCCACCACTACGATGCCCAAGGTCTCAATGGCGGTGAGAAGTCGATCCTTCATGGAGGAGTTGATGAGCTTGGAGGCGCTTTCCGCCCCCAGACGAACACCGCTCCCAAAGAGGATGTAGGTCAGAATAAGGTTTAACGTCACATAAACCAAAATGCAGAAAATGGGGCCGAAGACAGAGCCGGTAGAGGACAGCCCCAGGGTGATGGAGAGAAGGATGGGCACAAAAAGGATCTGCCAGATGGTATCGCCGAAGCCGGCAAAAGGTCCTGCCAGGGCGGTTTTGATGGTCTGGATCATGTCGTTGGGCACCTCGCCGGTGCGGGCCTTTTCGATCTCCATGCCCAGGGTGATGCCCCAGATCACCGAGCCCAGAGTGGGCTGGGTGTTGAAGAAGACCATGTGCCTCTCCACCAAGTCCTTCTGCTTTTCCGGCTCGTTGGGGTAGAGGTCCTTTGCCGCCGAGATCGCCATCAACTCCATGGTGGGACCCTGCATCCGCTCCATGGTGAAAAGCTGGTTGAGGTGGAACATGAGTCGGATATAGATCCGCCGGATAAACCGCTTATCGGTTTTGAGTCCGGCCAGCTGGGTACCCGCTCCATCCGCCGCTGCCGGAGCGGCTTGCGCCGGCTCCTCATTTTTCCCGGTGGCGGAAGGCTCTTCCTCCTTGCCGCTGCACAGGAAGATCACATAGGCCACCGCCAAGGCGATGATGGTCACCGTCAGCACACTGAGGCCCGCTGCCTTTACCAGGGCGAAGCCGAAGACGAACAGGATCCACTGGGCGTTGTTTTTCAGAAGGCCGGCCAGCAGGATCATAAAGCCCAGCAAGGGCAGCAGCTTGGTGAAGCTGCCCAGACAACCCAAAAGCCAATCGGGGAGCATATTGACCACAGACACCACTGCCTCCTGGCCCAGCAAGCACAGGATGGGTACCGGCAGGGCAAACTGAAGGAAGGCCAGCCCCTGGCTCCCGCCATAGGCGATGAGCTTGGCCTTACTGAGATCCCCTCTGTGGACGGCGGCGTCCATCACATGGAGGATGGCCGCCCGGACCACGTTCATTAACTGACGGAGGGCGGTTTCCACCGGGCCGCAGGCCAGGCAGATGGTCAGAGCGGCCTGGGCCGCCACCGTCACATCGCCGCCGATGGTCATAGCCACCGGGATGGCGAACCATACCGACATATTGATGGCGGGCAGGGAGGTCACCCCGGCTACGTTGGCGGCGCCGATGTAAACGGCCTGGATGGTGCAGCCAATGAGAATGGCTGTGGTGGGATCGCCCATGATAATGCCGCAGATCAAAGCGGCCACAATAGGCTTTTGCATAATGAGAGCTCCCACATAGCCAAAATAGACCAGGCCGCCGTTGGAAAAGTAGCTGAAAAGCCCCAGCAGAAGGGCCTGCCCGACGGAAATGGTGAGCATAGATATCCTCCCTCTTCCTCTATGTTGGAGTAATCCCTCCGAAATATGTACGATCTTTGGAGCCTGCAATTCATTTTTACCACAGACGGAAGAGAATGTCAACGGGAAATGAAGATTTCCTCCAACAAAATTTTGCGGCTTGACCTTTTTTCTCCAATCGAGTATACTGGATCTATAGTTTGTATACGATCAGATGGGGGGAACAAAATTTGGAGATTTTGGCGACATTACAGAGCCTTTACCCCACGTTTACTAAGGTAGAGAAGAAAATTGCGGATTTTTTCATGCAGGAGCAGGATGGTAGATATTTTCCCAATGCTACGATGGAGGATGTGGCCAACCAGGTGGGGGTAGGCCAGGCCTCGGTGGTCCGGCTGGTGAAAAAGTGCGGTTATAGCTCATACCGCAATTTCATGGTGGATCTGGGCCGTGCCCAGTATGAGAATGCTGTGGCGGCCCGGCTGGCCTCCCGGCAGGGGCACAGCCTTGTTGACGATTTGAATTTGCAGTTGAAGCTGTGCAGTGAGAACCTGTCCCGGGAAAACATGAAGCTGACGGTCCAGTGTATGCGCCAGGCGGATCTGATCGTCTGTACCGGTTACGGCGACTCTTCCTATGTGGCCGCCCTGACCGTGGGGCGGCTCCGGCGGGAGGGACTCTTCGCCGTTCAGGATATCTCCGGCGACATCAGCCTTTTCGGGCGGAGCTTTTCCAAGCAGCTGCGCCCCATGGTGTTTGCCTTTTCGGTGACCGGGGAGACGCCGGAGATCATCAGTGCTGTCAAGCATTATGAGCACAACGGCGCCTGTGTGGTAGTGCTCACCAGTCATATGGAATCCACCCTGGGTAAGCGGGCCAACATCACGTTTTATACGCCCTCCAAGGCGCCCAAGGGCGGCAAGCGCCGGGATCTGGACGGCATTTTTAACCAACTCTACACCATGGAAGCGATTATTGAGGAATATTTGAAAAACGAGGAATCCGCTCCGGAGGAAGCACAAGAGCTGCCCTTTTTCCGGGGGGAGGATGAGATGGAGCATATTCCGGATTAAGGGGACAAAAAACCGCCGTGGAAATTTCCACGG
>JAAWPV010000083.1 GCA_022800215.1 Oscillospiraceae bacterium
GCGGAAACCCAGGATGAAGTTTTCTTCGGCGGTCACGCCGTCCATATCTTGCTGGGTCTTCAGAAGATCTTCCAGTAGCGTTCTCTCCTCTGGGCCAAGCTGCTCATTCAGCTTTGTCTCGCACTGGGTAAGATGTACACTCAATTTGCGTATGGGGGAACCGCTGGGGATGGGGTGGTCGAAGAGGGTGAGGTTTCCGTAGTATAGGTCTTTCAGCGTTTTTGTCATATTGTGCGCCTCCTTTGGTAGTTACACACAATACCATACCCCGGCTCGGAAAGCTACCGAACCGGGGCAGAGTTATCAATTTGTTATCAATTTGCCCGTCAGGACTTTTCATTGTTTATTGCGGGGCAACTGTTGCCCCTATCACTCACTTGGTAGAGCCCGGTACCAATATCTCCTGAGCAAACTTCACGATCTCTGGGTCTTCGTCCGGGTAGGATTCCTCATCCCGTAGCACCCTGTCAGCGGTCACATAGAACTGTTCCCGGAAGGCATCGGTGCCATCGAAGGAGAGGTGGCTTTCCTCTGTTGACCCGCTTGTGATAAACATCACCTCTTCACAGTCATCGGCGGTCACATCCACATCCCACCACCGGCCCTCGGCGTAGACCGTGTTCCATTGATGGTTGCCGCCGTGCTTGAACACACAGGGAATGCCAGCCTGGTGGCAGAGGAACTGGAAGCTGTAGGCGTAGGACATACAGGCGCCGTGGGTCACGCCGTCCTGAGTCAAAACCTCATTGGGCCAGGCGTAGCGGGTCTTGTCATAGACGATGCGGTTACAGACATACCAGTCGATCCGTTTGATCTTCTCCCTCTCGCTCAGCCCATCAAGACTGGCGATGAAATCCCTGGTGTGCTCGGCGGCGGGAGCGTAGAGTTCAGCGTACTGCACTTGGCAGAGATACTCATCGGCAGCATCTGAGAGGATCAGTTCATAGCTGGGGTAGGGCCCCAGAGCCGCCAGCACATTGTTGACCTGCTGCGTTTCTTCCTCTGCCCTTTTGATTCCTTTTTTGTCGTCCCACTTCAGATGGAGGAACCCTTTGACTGCGGAGCCGAAGGGAGTGGTCTGCTTAGTCAGCACCGCCTCTCGAATGGTGTCATAGACCTCGGTAGTGAGATAGCCGGTGAAGACGGCAGGGTCAGCTTCGGCGCTGTGGTTTGGAACAGCAGAGGGAGTTGCTTGCGCTGGCGGTTGACCAGTGTACGGTTTGTCGCTGATGATCTGTGCCGCCGATCCGTCCCAGTAGGCCTCGAACCCAACCGCTTGCCCGATGTCTCGGAGTTTGACGTAGTTGCTGCCGTTAATGGCATAGGTCTCCATCTGTACTTGTTGACCGTCCACATAGATGGGGTGAGGCGTGCGCTGTGCTTGAAAAAATTCTGCGGCGGCATTGGCGGTGGGAGCTGCGAAGCTGGCACCGAGAGCGACTCCAGTCAGCAGCAGGGCGATACTCTTTGTGTTTTTCATAGAGGTGACCTCCTTTGTTTTGGTACACCAAACATACCGCAGTCATCCTCACAAGTCGATACCCAACATTACCAAAGATATGAGGACTTTTTCGTGTGATACGCTACCCTCATTTGATCCCACTCTGACGCTCCTGTGCATCCTTGTAGGAGATGCTACCGTTGGTCGCCTTCACATCCCGGACGCACTGCCCTCGCAGACGCTCCAGATCTTCCGGCGGCACCTCCATGCCCACCGCCAGCACATTCATCATCATATCAATCTCCACCGCCAGCTTGAACAGCAAACGGGCGGTACGGTTTTCACTGTTTTGGATGGTCGCTCGGAGCGCACTTACCAGAGCGACCGGGAGATACTCTGTAGCCTCCTGACTGGAAACATATCCGGCGTAGAACCGAATCGCCTTCTCGATGAATTCATTTTGCGACTGACAGTTATCCAGCGGCCCCATCTTCTTGACCAGTTCCTGGGTCTCCGGTGCCATCCTCAGTGCGAACTTGACTTTTTCTCTTACCATTTTGTGATTCCCTTCCTTTCTGATTTTGGGGCCAAAACAGGGCTGATATCCCTGTTCAGACCCCGCTCAAAGCCCCTAACAGTGGGACTTTCCCCTTTCCTGACCCCCGCATCGACCCCACCTTCTCAATTTTGACCCCCATCGGCATAGTGCCCAAACCCCTTGCCCTGCCCGCATTGCGGGCAGGTGTGCCCCAGGAGAGGGCCGCTTGCGACCCCCTCCCTTTATCCTGCACTCTCCCCGGCCTTATGTGAGAACGTCAGCTTCGGCATAACCACCAACGGGGAATTGAGGGAGCCGTTGTTCGCACTTTTCCGCGTTCCATCTCGCGGTGTCCAACTCTGCTTGGCGACGCTGACGTTGGTAGTACTGTTCCATCGCCTCCTTGATGGGGTGGATGGTATAGCACAGAGAGCCGTTGCGTATACGGCCGTCCTTGGTGACGATGGTAGTGTTCTCCGTGGAGATGAGCCCCTTGTCCACCAGTCGACCCACATACTTCCGCACCGTTTTGGGTGAGAGAGCCAGATCCTTGCCGATGGTCTTATAGGACGGCCAGCATTGATAGGTCTTGCGGCCTTCCCGAAAGCGCAGGTAGGTGTAGAGCGATACCTCAGTGGCATTCAACCCCAGAGCGAATAACTCATTGGGCAGAATAAACTCTCGGTTGGGTTTCTTTTGCTGTTGCTGCGCATACATCATTCTGTATCACCTCCATTTGTGTGTTCCATTACCCAGGCGACGAACTTCTCCTTGGGCACTACTATCCTGTTGCCGATGTGGAGCGTTGGGAACCCCGACTCATGCATCAGCTCGTACCCACTGGAGGGTGATACCCCCAGCACCTGTGCCACCATCTCTGCGTTAAGAAACAGTGGCAGGTCATCGTAGGACTTGAACTCAGATTTTTTCATCATGCTATCTCCTTCTGCATTTTTAATTTGTCCCCACCGATAAGGACACTCAGAAGAAGTTTGTAAACCAAAAAAACAAAAAACCGAGAGCCTCCGTCATCCGACAGAGGCTCTCAGTTTTTGATGGAGCTTTTTCAGTCGCTTTGATACTGCCATTTTGGAGACGCCGAGAACCTGACCAATCTCCTCCATGGACAGTTCGTTACCGTAGCGGAGGGAGACCAGTTTTCGTTCCTGTTCTTCCAACGTGGTAACGGCATTCCGCAGCTTTTCAAGCTGGAGGCTTTTCAGTGCAGAATCCTCCGTGCTCCGTCCGGCCAGTATCCGACGAGGCGGCACCCTTTCAAACCTACTTCTACTCAGGTGCCTCCTGTCCCGCCGTGACTGTGCCTGAGCATACTTCCGATCCTGCTCTAAAAATTCTGCGACCTCCTTTGGCACTGATACTTGCTCGCCCTGGTAACAAACGACTGTGTCGTTCATGTAATGTCCTTTCCGCTTTTGCGGGAAGGCGCACACCTGCGCTGCCGGCACAGCGCCAAAGACTGTGGACGCTCATGGAAATTTCCATCGTGCAGGGGAATCAAGTGCCCTACGAGGCCCATGAATGTCTGAGGCCACACTTGGTGTGGACCTCACCGGAAAGCTACAGATTTCGGCTTTCGCCAACTTCATTATATCATAGCGGCAAATATCTCTTAGCGGATTTTGTCGAGACAAAAAATTTTTTAGAG
>JAAWPV010000014.1 GCA_022800215.1 Oscillospiraceae bacterium
GCCGTCCGCGGCATGATGCCCCGGAACACCATCACCAAGGACTCCCTGAGCCGGCTGCACATCTGCCGCGGCAGCGAGCACAAGTATGCCGCCCAGAAGCCCGAAGCTTGGACGATGGACTAAGGAGGTAACTGAATTATGTATAAGAGCAAGAAGCCTTATCTGTACGGCACCGGCCGCCGGAAGTCCTCCGTAGCCCGGGTGCATCTCTTCCCCAACGGCACCGGCGCCATCACCATCAATGGCCGTGACATCGACGACTACTTTGGTCTGGACACCCTGAAGCTCATCGTTCGCCAGCCCCTGGTCACCACCGACCTTCTCGGCAAGGTGGACATCGAGGCCACTGTCACCGGCGGCGGCGTCACCGGCCAGGCCGGCGCTGTCCGCCACGGCATCGCCCGGGCTCTGCTGGAGGTCAACCCCGAGTACCGGCCCGCTTTGAAGTCCGCCGGCTTCCTGACCCGCGACCCTCGTATGAAGGAGCGGAAGAAGTACGGCCTCAAAGCCGCCCGTCGGGCTCCTCAGTTCTCCAAGAGATAATCTGCCCTTTCAAAGTACCACCCCTCCGGGGGTGGTACTTTTTTATGCCCGACGCGCGCGGCTTTTATTTCAATCATAGAGTGCCGCAGGCACTCTGCCCGTCGGGCTCCTCAGTTCTCCAAGAGATAATTGGCCCTTTCAAAGTACCGCCCTTCCGGGGGTGGTACTTTTTTATGCCCGGCAGGGCCGCCCTTTTTCTCTTTACCATCATATCATATATAGATGATCCTCCTTTTTGCCCCCATTTGTATGGGTTTTCCGCAAAAAGGGATACTGCTCATAAGCTGATCGCGGACCATGATCCGCATGTAGAACAAACAAAAATCCTCTTTTTTGCGGCGCCACCCTGCCAAGGGTGGCGCCGCCTTCTGTTCAAATGCGCATTTCCCCTGTTCATTTGTGACTTTTTCCACTTTCCGTATCATTCCGGCAATAGTTTTTGTTGATTTTTTCTCCGCCCTGTGGTAAAATAAGAACACCGTGTACAGGGGGGCGGCTCAGCCTCCAATTTTCGCATGGAATAACAAATCCGAGAGCAAACAGAAAGGAAGCATTCACCATGAAAGAGTTCCAGTACGTTATTACCGACCCCATTGGTCTTCATGCTCGCCCCGCCGGGCTTCTGGTCAAGGCTGCCAAACCTCTGGACAGCACCATCACCATCGTCAAGGCCGACGGCAAATCCGCCGCAGCCACCAAGCTGATGGCCGTTATGGGCCTGGGCGTCAAGACCGGCGAAACCATCACCGTCCGGATCGAGGGCGGCGACGAGGACGCCAACGCCCAGACCATGGAGACTTTCTTCAAGGAGAATGCTTAACATTTGGGTAAAAGGAGGGAAAGCACCATGCAAGTTGCTACCGGAAAATCCATTTTGCCCGGCATTGCCATCGGCCCCTTGAAGGTCTATCATAAGACGGAGGTCGTCATTGTGGAGGCCTCCACCTCCTCTCCCGAGAAGGAGCTGGAACGCTTTGAAGCCGCCCGGGTCAAGGCCCAGGAGCAGTTGGGCGTTCTCTATGAGAAAGCCCTTGCCGAGGTGGGCGAGGACAACGCCGCTATTTTCGAAATTCACCAAATGATGCTGGAGGACGACGACTATCTGGACGCCATCAAGAGCATCATTGAGACCCAGGCCACCACCGCTGAGTACGCAGTGGCCACCACGGGCGAGAATTTTGCCACCGCTTTCGCCGACATGGACGACGCCTACATGCAGGCCCGTGCCGTAGACGTGAAGGACATCTCCGGCCGGGTGGTCAACATTCTGCTGGGCCAGACCGACGGCAGCCTTCTGGGCGACGAGCCCGTCATTCTGGTGGCCGACGACCTGACCCCCAGCGAAACAGTCCAGATGGACAAGAGCAAGCTGCTGGGCTTTGTGACCCGGAAGGGCTCCACCAACAGCCACACCGCCATCCTGGCCCGGACCATGAACATCCCCGCCCTCATTGGCGTGGAGATCGACGACAGTTGGGACGGCAAGATGGGCGTCATTGACGGCTACAATCACTGTGTCTACGTAGATCCCACCGCCGACCTCCTTGCCACTATGCGGAAAAAGCGCAATGAGGACCTGCAGCAGGAGGCTCTGCTCCAGGGGCTGAAGAAAAAGCCCAACGTGACCCTGGACGGCCATGAGATCAACGTCTACGCCAACATCGGCAGCGCCGCCGACGTGGGGCTGGTACTGGAGAACGACGCGGGGGGCATCGGCCTGTTCCGCAGTGAGTTCATCTACCTGGATTCCAAGAACTACCCCACCGAGGAGCAGCAGTTTACCATCTACAAGCGGGTGGTGGAGACCATGGCCGGCAAAAAGGTCATCATCCGCACCCTGGACATCGGCGCTGACAAACAGGCCGACTACTTCAACCTGGAGCACGAGGAGAATCCTGCCCTGGGCTACCGTGCCATCCGTATCTGCCTGACCCGCAGGGATATCTTTAAGACCCAGCTCCGGGCCATTCTCCGGGCCAGCGCTTACGGCAAGGTGTCCATCATGTTCCCCATGATCATCTCCCTTCGGGAGGTTCAGGATGCCAAGTCCGTCCTGGCCGAGTGCCAGCGGGAGCTGACGGCCGAAGGCATCCCCATGGGCGAGGTGGAGATCGGCATTATGATCGAGACCCCTGCCGCCGTCATGATGGCCGACGAGCTGGCCCAAGAGGTGGAGTTCTTCTCCCTGGGTACAAACGACCTGACCCAGTATACCCTGGCCATTGACCGGCAGAACCCCCATCTGGACGCCTTCTACGACCCCCATCATCCCGCAGTGCTGCGGATGATCCAGCAGACCGTGGACGCCGGTCACCGGCACGGCTGCTGGGTGGGCATCTGCGGCGAGCTGGGCGCCGACCAGGCCCTCACCGAAACTTTCCTGCGGATGGGTCTGGATGAGCTGTCCGTCTCCCCCTCCTCTATCCTGCCCCTGCGGAAGCGGATCCGGAACCTGGATCTAAGCAAATAAGCCAAATATGCAAAAAGCCGCCCGGACCCTCCGGGCGGCTTTCTTATGGCCTATCGCAAATATTATGTCAACCAAATACCCCCGTGAGATACCGGAAGGCGTATTCGGCGTGGAGAGCGGCAGCCATGGGCAAGGCCGCCTCGTCAATGTCCACCCGGTCATTGTGCAGGGCCCGGCAGGTGTCCGGCTTGTCCGGATTGCCAGTGCCCAAAAAGGCGTAGCAACCGGGAACTGTAAGAAGAAACTCGGCAAAGTCGTCGCCGCCCAGGGATAGGGGCCGGTCGGTAATGAGGGCCTGCGGTCCAAAGAGGTCGGTGATGACCTGTCCCACCTCCTTCGCCCCCTCCGGGGGATTGATCAGCGGAGTGGCAAAGTCCTCCCATTCCACAGCGACAGTGCCGCCATAGAGCTTGGCAGTCTCGGCGCACACTGCATTGATGCGCTCTTGGGTGCTCTTCCGGGTCTCTGGGGAGAAGGCCCGGACGGTTCCCTCCAGAGTGGCCGATTCGGCCACGATGTTGTAGGCGGTGCCCGCCTGGAGCTTCCCCACTCCGATGAGCAGCGGATCGATGGGGGAGGTCCGCCGGGTCACCAGGGCCTGGAGGGACACCACGATCTGGCTGGCGATATAGAGGGCGTCCACTCCCAGGTGGGGAGTGGAGACGTGGGCGGCCTTGCCCTGGACCTTAATGGTGAAGTGGTCCACGCTGGCGTTGTTGGGGCCGGGAGTGGCGCTTACGGTGCCCAGCTTCAGTTCAGAAGCCACATGGATCCCAAAGACCCGCCCGGAGCCCTCCAGCAGGCCCTCCTTCACGAACACCCGCCCACCATAGCCGATCTCCTCGGCGTGCTGGAAGAAGAGGCGCACCTCTCCCCCAAACTCGGCCCGATGGGTAAACAGAAGCCTGGCGCCACCCAGAAGGCCGGTGATATGAGCATCATGGCCGCAGGCGTGCATGACCCCGGGCTGTTGGGAGCAGTACGGAAGATCGGTGTTGACCTCCTGAATGGGCAGAGCGTCGATGTCCGCCCGGAGGGTCACCACCCGGTCCCCGGGCTGCTCCCCGCGGAAGACGGCATAGACGCCGCTTCCATCAATGCGCTTGTGGTCGGTGATGCCGATGGCGTCCAGCTCCTCCTCGATGCGCTCCGCCGTCCAGAACTCCTGGCGGCTCACCTCCGGGTGACGGTGGAACTCCCGGCGCAAGCCGGAGAGATAGGGGGCCAGTGTTTGTGCTTCCTCCCGAAATCCCATAATAGAAACCTCCTTTATATATAGGGAGAAAAGGCGGACCACTTGGGTCCGCCTTTTCTCTTGACTGTCTTAATACGCAAACGCAGGGATGTAGAGCCCCTTGTAGATATCCTTGATGGCCTGGGCGGTCTCGGCGGACTGGTAAGCGGCCAGGACCTTCAAGTAGGTCTCATTCTCCAGGTCGGCGGTGCGGCAGGCGATGATGTTGATGTAGGGGTTGTCGCTGCCGGGCTCCACGGTCTCGGTGCAGACAGCGTCATCGGGGGTGAGGCCGTGGTCGGAGGCGTGGGCGCCGTTGATGAAGGAGCCGGCCACGTCGGGCAGCAGGCTGGCGGTATTCTCAGCACCCACCTCCACGAATTCCAGGTTCAGGGGGTTGGAGGTGATATCCTTCAGCTCAGGGGTATAGCCGGCGGCGGGGTCCACCTCCAGCACGCCCTGGGCCTCCAGGATCTTGAAACAGCGGCCCTCATTGGTGGGGTCGTTGGGCACAGCGATCTTGTCCCCATCCTTCAGCTCACTGATGTCATTGATCTTGTCGGAGTAGAAGGACAGAGGGGCGATGATGGTGTCTCCAAGGACGGCAATGTCATAGCCCAAATCGTTGATTTCCTTGTTAAGGTAAGCCTTGTGCTGGAAGGCATTCAGGTCGATCTCGCCGGCGTTCAGGGCGTCGTTTGGCAGCTTGTACTCGGCAAACTCCACGATCTTGATCTGGATATTCTCTTTGGCCAACAGCTCATTGACGGTGTCCCACTGTTCGTTGTTGGCACCCACCACGCCTACGGTGACCACAGTAGGCTCGGTGGAAGGGGTAGTGCTCTCCTGGGTGGGGCTGGTGGGATTGGCGCTCTCGGTGGTTCCCTTGTCGCCGCCGCAAGCGGTGAGCAAGCCCAGGGTCAGGGTCGCAGCGAGGGTCAGAGCAAGGATGTTCTTCTTTTTCATGTCAGGTTCCTCCTATAGGGTTTTATAATTTTAATGTGTGGTTTTCTTGACGACGTAGTTACCGATGGTCTGGACCAGACTCACCATCACGATGATGATGACAAGCACGGTCCACATGACATCGGGCAGGTTTTTGCCGTGGCCGTAGGAAATGGCGAAGCTGCCCAGGCCGCCGGCGCCGATGGAGCCAGCAATGGCGGTAAAGTTAATGAGGGAAATGAGGGTGATGGTGACCCCCCGGGCGATGCCGGGCACGGCCTCCTTCAGGTAGACCCGGGTGATGATCTCCCAGGGGGAGCATCCCATGGACTGGGCGGCCTCCACAAGGCCCCCGGGCACCTCCGCCAGTGCGCCTTCGATCTGCCGGCCCAGAAAGGGGATGGTGGCCAACAGTAGGGGGATGATGGCGCCCTTCACACCGATGGCGGTACCCACCACCAATCGGCTAAGGCCCAGAAGAATGATAGCCAGCAGGATAAAGGGGATGGAGCGGAATACATCACAAAATTTGTTAAGGACAAAATGAAGCGGCCGGTTCTGCAAAATGCCGCCGGGCTTGGTGGCAAAGAGCAGAACGCCGAAGGGGATGCCGATGAGAACGGCCAGCACGCCTACAATGCCCACCATCTGGATGGTCTCCCCAAAAGCCCGCCAGAGCTGGTCGGAACGAAGCACCACGTTGGGGATGATGGAACTCAAAAACTCAGCCACGCTTCAACACCTCCACCACCACGTTTTTCTCACTTAAGTACCCGATGGCCTCCTGGACCTTGTCGCCGCTGATGCGGGCCACCAGCCCCCCCAGGGGGGCGCCGTCCAAAATCTCCATGTTGCTGTACAGGATGCTCACGTCCACATTGAACCGGCGGGAGACTTCGGAGATGGTAGCCTCAGATACGTTGGTCCTTCCGTAGGAGAGCCGGACGATCAGCTCCCCCGGCTTCGCCGCCACCAGCGGGTCGCCGGCGGCGATGAGCTCCTCCACCTTCCCCAGGTTGGAGGTGGTGGCAATAAAGGACCGGGTCACCGGCTTCCGTGGGCTGGAGAACACATCGTAGACGGTGCCCTCCTCCACCACCCAGCCCTCCTCCATGACGGCCACCTTGTGGCAGATCTCCTTCACCACCGCCATCTCGTGGGTAATGATGACGACCGTGATGTTTGTCTTGCGGTTGATGTCCCGAATGAGCTCCAGGATGGACCGGGTGGTCTGGGGGTCCAGGGCGGAGGTGGCTTCGTCACAAAGGAGCACCTTGGGATCGTTTGCCAACGCCCTTGCGATGGCCACCCGCTGCTTCTGACCGCCGGAGAGCTGGGAGGGATAGGCTCCCGCCTTATCAGGAAGGTCCACCAGCTCCAAAAGCTCCTTCACCTTGGCAGCGGTGGCCTCTTTGGAAAGGCCGCTCCCCTTCAGGGGGAAGGCCACGTTCTGCTCCACGGTCCGGGAGGGCATCAGGTTGAACTGCTGGAAGATCATGCCGATTTTCTTTCGGACATTTCGCAGTTCCCTGGCCGGCAGTTCTGTCGGCCTATCCTTCTTCTCCTGCCCCGGCAGGGGCATTCGGATGAGCTCCTGGCCGTCCACCGTCACCGACCCGGCGGTGGGCTTCTCCAGCAGGTTGATGCAGCGCACCAGGGTGGATTTCCCTGCCCCTGAGTAGCCGATGATGCCAAAGATCTCACCCTCGGCGATCTCCAGGCTCACATCCCTTACGGCGTGGACCTCGTTGGCGCCGCCGAAGGTCTTGCTCACATGGTCCAGTTTTATCATGTACATCCCTCATTTCTCTACACAAAGAAAGAGTGGGAAACGCTCACGCGCTTCCCACTCTCTGAAAAACAGACACGCTGTTATCCCTCAGAAATTCTATGCGGGGCGCGCAAAAGCGTGGGCATCGGCATCATAGCCATGTCCATAGCCCGCATCATCATACCATAACCGTGAGTCATGATCGGCGCGCCTCCTTCCAAAATCATTTTTCGTTATATTACCACCTATGGGCCGTCTTGTCAATAGAAAATTTTCCTCCTCCCTGCCCCGAAGCTTCCGCAAACCGCTCCCGGCAGGGGTTTTCCTTCCCTCTATTTAAATCTTTCCCGCATCAAAATCGTTCTTGATCTGGATATATTGCTCCGTGGTGTACGGCTCAGTGCTGGTCTCCCAGCTCTTGTACGTATAGGTGTTAGGCCGGGCATAGCTGTTCTCCTTGGTCATGGACCAGAGGGAGTTCCCACGGAGAGGCACCATCAGCGCATGGCTATAATAGAATGCCTCCGCCTGTACCTGGGCCTCGTAACGCTCGTCGGTGTCGCCGGTGATGGCGTTGGCCTCGGCCACCATCTGGCTGAACTCGTTGAAAACGCCCTTCAGTTCGGGGTCGGTGATGTCGTTGGCCTTGTTGAGCAGGATGGAATAGATGGCCGAATCGCTGCCCGTCACCAGCTGGTTGAGGAAGTTCTCCGGGTCGCTGTAGTCTGCGCCCCAGCGCTCCACCAGCACGCTTGCCACACCGGGGGTACGGACCTCCTGGCTCAGGCTGGTCATGTAGGTCTTGATCTCAAAGTCGATGTAGTCCTCCGCAATACTCTCAATGGTCTGGCCCAGCACGGTGGCGTTATCCAGCTCCACCTGGTCGCCGGACTTGATGTAGAACTCCATCTTCACCGGGAAGGTGACGCCCTGGGCGCTCAGTTCCCGCTTGGCCTGCTCCACATACTGCTGGGCCAGCTCGTCATTCTGCCGGGGGCCATCGACGAAGCCCAGCACCTCCATCAGCCGGTCCACATAGTCGGTACCGTCGGAGAAATTCACCAGCTCCCGGGTCATGAAGGTCTCAGTCCAGTTGGATTCCGGGTTGATGAAGTCGAACGCTGCCCAGTACTCCTTCAGATCCAGCCCGTAATAGATGGACTGGCGGAAGGCCTCGTTGGCGGCGGCCTTGTTCCACTGCTCATCCATCTCGCCGTTGGCGTCCCGCTTGCCGAAGTTGAACACCAGCTGGTAGTTGGTGTAGGTGGGCCGGGTCTGGACCAGATAGTCGTGCCAGGGATCGCTCTCGTTGCCCCAGATGGTCCGCAGGTTGGCGGCGGTGACCTCGCACCGGTCCACCTCCCCGTTCATAAAGAGCTCGTTGACCCGGTTGTTGTCCTCCGCCACCAGGATGGTGACCGAGTCAAACAGGGTGCAGTCCTTGTCAAAGTAGGCCGGATTGGGCTTCAGCACCTTGGAGTTGCCCTTGATGAACTCGGTGATGGTGTAGGGTCCGTTATACCACATGTTCTCGTTGGTCTGGGCCAGGGTGCCGTCGACGCCCAGTTCGTCGATCTGCCCCTGGGGCAGGGGGCACATACAGGCGCCCACTGCCACCGTGTGGAAATAGGGGGCGGGCTTGGCCAGATGGTAGATAATGGTGTAATCATCGGGGATCTCGATACCCACGGTGTCAAGGAACTTCTTGTCGCTCCCCTTGGTGGCCCGGCCCTCCTCCTCGGTGAGGGTCTTGGTGTACTCGTAATACTCCCCCGCTCCGGTGATAAGCTCAATGAGCATAGAGGTATTTTCCGCGCCGTTCTTATGGTAGTTGAGGATCCACTCCATAGAGGTGGCCCAGTCCCAGGCGGTGCAGTCGCCCTTGTACTCGCCGTTCACATCCACCCAGGTCACATCGTCCCGGAGCTTGAAGGTCCAGGTCTCGCTGGTCTCGTCATGACTCCACTCCTTGGCCACGTTGGGGATATAATTGCTGTGGTTGTCACGCGCCACCAGGGACGAATAGATGTTGCCCATGAGCCGCAGATCCCGAGACAGCTGGGTATGTACCATCAAAAACGTAGTGCTCTCGTTGGCCGCCAGGATCCAGTCAACAAAGTCGGTGATCTGCTTTGATGCAGCGTCATCCGTGTGGTTGGGGCTCTCCTGGGTCCCGCCGCAGGCTGCCAGGGACAGGACCATTGCTGCTGTCAGGATCATTGTTACCATACGCTTCTGTTTCATGTTCTTTTTCCTCCTCTGATGCTGGGATTTGTCAGAACGCGACAAAAAAAGAGTGGGAAGCGTGCACCGCTTCCCACTCTTTGGAAAAATCAGCCTATACGGCTGCTTATCCCAATTTGGGTATGACTGCGGAGGCGCGCCGAAGCATGGGCATCGCAAAAGCCATGTCCAGAGTCCGCAGTCGCAGAGTCATACCATACTTGCAAAGCTGATTTGCCATCGGTCAACGCCTCCCTTCCTTGATTTTTGCTTATCATACCACCCAGTGTCCCTCTTGTCAACAAAAATTTTTTTGTTGACAGCCGTTTTTTGTGTTTTTTCCTCTGTCTCCTCCCCGCTTTCCCTTGCAGTGCAAGGGAAAGCCCCCGGAAATTTTTCCGGGGGTTTTTTACCGGCTCAGATCTTTCCGGCCTCAAAGTCGGCCTGAAACTGTTCATATTCCTCTGTTGTGTAAGGCTCCTGGCTGGTCTGCCAGTTCTTGTACATGTTCCGTTGGACCCCGTAGCTGGCATAGGGCTGGGCGTAGGCGTTTGTCTTGGTGAGAGACCAGTTCATACCGATGAGCCGCAGGGGAATGATGAGGGCATGGTTGATGGCGTAGGCCTCCGCCTGGGCAAGCTGCTCATACCGCTCGTCCTTGTCCCCCGTGATCTCCATGCCCTGCCGGGCCAGGTCACTGAACTGGGCGAAGGCATCCACCGCGGCGGTGGTGGCCTCGTTGATGTGCTCCTGATAGACCCCCCAAGAGGCCCCGTCGTCCCCCGACCAGATGGTGGTCAGGAAGTTTTGGGGATCGCCGTAATCTGCTCCCCAGGCGCCGATGCTGATGCTGTGGAGGCTGGGGATATTTACCTCATTGCGGATGCTGCTCACAAAGGTCTTGATGTTGAACTGGATATAATCGGTGCCCAGGGATTCCATACAGCCCTTCAGCACATTGGCCGCGTCCAGCTGGCTCTGGTTGCCCGAGGCCACGTAGTAGTCCACCTCCACCGGGAAGGTGACCTTCCCCTCCAGCTCCTTCATGGCCTGCTCCTTGTACTGTTGGCCCTTCTGCTCGTCGTAGCGGCCCTTCTCCGTGTCGTAGTTCAGAAGCTCCTTCACCCGTTCGGTATAATCCTTGCCGTCGGAAAAGACCGACAGGTTGGAGATGGAGAAGGTGTGGGCCTGGCAGGAGGCGGGGTCGATGTAGTTTCGGCTGGCCCAGAACTCATAGAGGTCCATGCCGTAGTAGAGGGACAGCCGGAAGGCCTCGTTGGCTACCGCCTCGTTCCAGTTCATGTCGGGGGTGCCGTCCTCCTTATTCTTGGCATAGTTGAACATCATGATCTGATTGCCAAGAGAACCCCGCACCATCACCAACTGGTCATGGTAAGGGTGGTCCTCGTTCTCATAGATCATCCGCAGGGTGGAATCGTGGAGCTGGGTCCGGTCCACCTCTCCCGTCTCAAAGAGGGCGTCATCCTTATTGCCGTCCTCCAGAACGAGAATGGTCACCCGGTCAAAAAGCTTGCAGTCCTTGTCCCAGTAGCTTTCATTGCGTACCAGGTCCTTGGAGTTTCCCCGGATGAAGTTTTGGGTGAGGTAGGGGCCGTTGTACCACATGGTGTCGGGCTGCTGGGCGAAAACGGCGTCCACCCCCTGCTTATCGATCTGGGCCTGACTCAGGGGATAGAGGCAGGCGCAGGCGGTAAGGGTATCAAAATAGGATACCGGCCCGTTGCAGTGGTAGATGAGGGTGTAGTCATCGGGCACCTCCACCCCTACCACGTCGGTAAAGGTGCTGTCGGTGGCCTTCAGGGCCTTGCCCTCCTCTTCACTGAGGCCCTTGGTGTAATCGTAGTATTCCTGGGCCCCCGCAATGGTCCGGAAGGGCATGGCGGTGTTGGCCGCCCCGTTCTTGTGGTAGTTGAGGATCCATTCCATGGCGGTAGCCCAGTCGTGGGCGGTACAGTTGGCCTGGAATTCGCCGCTCGCGTCCACCCACGTCACATCCTCCCGAAGCCGGAAGGTCCAGGTCTCTCCTGTCTCGTCGCTCTCCCACTCTTTGGCCACGGCAGGACCCAGAACGCCGTGGTTATTGTACTCCAGCAGAGGGGAGATGTTGTTGCACAGCACCCGGGCATTGGCCTCGGACTCGCTGTGCTGGATGAGGAAGGTGGTCAGATCCTCTGAGGCCACCACCCAGTCCACAAAGGTGGAAAGGCCAGTATCCTCCCCCTGCTGGGAAGTTTTGGGCTCCTCCGTCTTGGTGCAGGCGGACAGGGCAAGGCAAAGGGACAGGGCAAAGGCAATCAGCTTTTTGGCGTTCTTCACGGTGTCATTTCTCCTGTTTCCATTGGATTTTTCCATAGGGAAGCCCGCCGAAAGGCGGGCTTCCCTTTAAGATCTGCTTTTACTCTCCCACAATGATGGTCGTGGGCCCGTCAGCGCCGCCAATGACGCCCATGCTGCTGCCCATCATCTGGTCCAGAGGCAGCACCACCGCCCCGGCGGGGGGCACGGTCTCAGGGGCCGTCCGGCCCTTGGTGTACTTGGCGTTCAGGTCAAGATTGATGTTCAACAGCTCGCCCATGTCCATGGCGATGTTGGCCTTCATCTGGTCCTTGTCATCCAGGCTCATGGTCATATCCATGGACAGGGTGCCCATCTCTTCATTGACGGCAGCCATATGGAACCCCATGGCGTAGCCCGTCACCTCGCTGCGCCGCATGGTGAGGGTAAAGGTCATCGTCCCTTCTGCACCTTCGCTCTCTTCTCCCATCAATTTCAGCAGATCAATGGTGGCAGTATAGTCGTTGCCGTTCTTCACAAAAGCGTCGTCAGCAAAGAGGGCCACCAGCTTCTCCATCTGGGCCTTCATCTCGCCGTAGGCGGTGGAGGCGGTGGCGGGCTGCTGGCCGGCGGCCAGCAGGGAGGCCAGCATGGGGGTCATATCCGCAGACCGGGCCGCAGTCATGAGCTGCTTCCAGTCCGCATTGAGCCCAGTCTGGGCAAAGATAGCGTCAAAATCCATCAGGAACCAGGTGTCCTTGGGGATGCCGGCGCTCTCCAGTAGGGATCCCCCCATCATCATATAGAGTTTGCCCTCGTCCATATTCCCCCGCATAGAGAGGTCAATCCCCTCCTGGGCAAGGGCATCCAGCTGGGCCTGGGCCTCAGCGTCCAGCGTGGCTTCCTCCTCACCCATCAGCAGGGAGACGCTCTTGATATACTCGGTAAGGTCCATCTTCATGTTCATGTCCATGGACATCTTCATCTCATCCTGAGTGGTCCCCTTGGCTGTGGCGCTCATGGGCATGGTGCCCCCCAGCATGGTGAGAGAGCCATCCATATCCATAGTCATGTCCCAGATGCCTTTATTGTACTTCTCGGAATACTCCGCCAGCTTCTCCAGGTA
Organism: Oscillospiraceae bacterium; assembly: GCA_022800215.1. Taxonomy (GTDB): domain Bacteria; phylum Bacillota; class Clostridia; order Oscillospirales; family Oscillospiraceae; genus Vermiculatibacterium. Next base: position 12,608 of record JAAWPV010000014.1, read on the forward strand.
GGTGAACTCCTTGCCCTCCATGGCCTCGTTCATCACCTTCACAGGGTCGATGAGGATGGCGGTGTAGCTGTCCTGGTCCCAGCCCACGGTGTAGCCGAAGGCCTGGGCGGCGAAGCGCACCGGCACATAGGTCCGCCATGTGGTATTATCCACATAGGGGGCCACGTCCATGGTGATGGGCACCTCCATTCCCAACTGGGTGACGGTGGCGGCAGTCTCCCCAATGGTCATGGTGAGGGTCTTGTCCCCCTGCTTGGCGGTGATGACGTTGCCCTCGTTGCTGACCTCGGCGCCCATAGCCTCAAAGACGGCCCGGAAGGGCAGAAAGGTCCGCTGGTCCTTCACCTGGGGCACCGCGTCGGTGAAGGTCAGGTCCTCGCCGTTGAGCTGCACGGCGATGGTCTGCTCCCCGGCGGCGAAGGCGGAGCCGCAGAGCAGGAGGGCGGTCATGCCAAGAGCGGCCGCCCAGCGGGTCAAACGCTTCATTTTCATAGGAATTCCTCCATTCCACAATATTGGATAGTATCATTATAAAACAGCGGGAAAATTTTTTCAACTATTTTCAGGATAGATGTACGAAAACGTCCCACACCCGGGGGTGAAATCACTATCTTTAGAAAGGGCTTTTTCAGATTCCATTGCTTTTTCTCTCTCCCCGGTGTAAAATAGTACCATTCATAAATGATTTGACACTCTGTCAAAGAAAGGACGGTATTCCCATGAGCTATCCCTTCTCCCATTATGAGGAAAGCGCAAACTATATTACTTCCCGCCTCCGGGGCTTTGTCCCGGAAATCGCCATGGTCCTGGGCTCCGGCCTGGGCTACCTGGGGGACACGGTGGAGGACCCCATCGCCATCCCCTACGGCGACATCCCCCATTTTCAGGTCTCCACCGCCCCCGGCCACGCCGGGCGGCTGGTCTGCGGCACTCTGGGGGGCAAGAAGGTGGCCGTCATGCAGGGCCGGATGCACCACTATGAGGGCTACTCCTTCGAGGATGTCTCCTACGCCATCCGGGTCTTGAAGCTGGTGGGCTGCACCACCCTTCTGGTCACCAACGCCGCCGGCTGCGTCAACAGGGACTGGGCCGCCGGGGACTTCATGCTCCTTACCGACCACATCAAAATTTTTCTGGATTCCCCCCTCCGGGGAGAGAATCTCCCCCAATTCGGCACCCGCTTCCCCGATATGTCCAAGGTCTATACCCCCGCCCTCCAGGACATCGCCAGGGAGAGCGCCAAAGAACTGGGCCTCACCCTGCGGGAGGGGGTCTATTGCTACTTCCCCGGCCCCCAGTTCGAGACTCCTGCCGAGGTCCGGGCCGCCCGGATCCTGGGGGCCGACGCGGTGGGCATGTCCACCGTGCCCGAGGCCATTGTGGCCGTCCACGCGGGCATGAACGTGCTGGGCTTCTCCCTCCTCTCCAACATGGGCGCCGGCATTCTGGACCAGCCCCTCTCCAGCGAGGAGGTCAACGAGATGGCCGAATCCCGGAAGGAGCCCTTCGCCAAGCTGATCCTGTCCTGCCTGGAGAAACTGTGATATGTTTAGCCTTTTTAAGAATGTAGAGCTGGTGCTGACCCGGAATCTGGACCGGCGGTACCGGTTGGAGCAGGCCCTTCAGAAGGCCGGCATCCCCTACACCACCCGGATCGTCGACCCCAACGCAAAGCCCATGGACCCGGAAGCCCTCACCGAAGAGCAGCGAATGTCTATCATTCAGGACTGCTGGATCTACGTGAACCGCAACGACCTGGACAAGGCCCAGAGCGTTCTGCTCCGCCTGGATGCTCCGCCCCAGAAGGAGCCTGCCCAGCCCGCCGAAACGGCCCGGATGGTCAAAACCGCTCAGCCTGCGGACCCCTCCCCGGTGGTCAAGACCATTTTGTCCGCCTCCGCCGAGACTGTCCTTTTTGAAAACGTCACTGCCGTCCTCATGGACCCTCAACACACCGTCCTGCCGGGCGCCTTTGTCTCGGTAGCCGGGGGCAAGATCACTTCGGTGGGCCTTATCCGCCCCGCCGGGGACTTTGAGCGGGTCATCGACGGCAAAGGCGGCATCCTCATGCCCGGCCTTGTGAACTGCCACGCCCACACTGCCATGACCGCCATGCGGGGCTACGGCGACGGCCACGACCTCCAAACCTGGCTCAATGACTATATCTTCCCCGCGGAAGGCAAATGGGACGACCGCTCCATCCGGGCCTGCACCGACCTGGGCCTTATGGAGATGATCGCCTCGGGCACCACCTGCATCGCCGATATGTATATGCGTATGCCCACTGTGGGCCAGGCGGTGGCCGACGCGGGCATCTCCGCCAACCTCTGCAACGGCGCCATCTTCTTTGGGGAGGACTTCTCCCCCGCTCTCTGTGACGACTGCCGGAAGCAGGAGGAGCTGTTCTCCGCCTGGCACGGCTATGACAACGGCCGCATCCGGGTGGATGCCGCCCTCCATGCCGAGTACACCTCCGCCCCCGCCCTCTGGGAATGGATCGCCGACTTTGCCAAAAGCCGGGACCTGGGGATGCACGTCCATATCTCAGAGACCCAAAAGGAGCACGAGGAGTGCCTTGCCCGCCGGGGCAAGACTCCCATCCAGGCCCTGGCGGAGCGGGGCGTTTTTGATGTGCGGGCCATCGCCGCCCACTGCGTTTGGACCACCCCCGAAGATTGGGCCATCATGGCCCAAAAGGGGATCTCCGCCGTCCACAACCCCGCCTCCAACCTGAAGCTGGGCTCCGGCGTGGCTCCCATCCCGGGCCTTCGGAAGGCCGGGGTCAATGTGGCCCTGGGCACCGACGGGGTCAGCTCCAACAACACCACCGACCTTTTTGAGGATATGAAGCTGGCCGCCCTCCTCCAGAACGGCGTCCACTGTGACCCCCTGGCCCTCACCGCCTGGGACGCGCTGGAGATGGCCACGGTGAACGGTGCCAAGGCTTTGGGCCGGAACGCCGGGGTCATCGCCGTGGGCAGGGACGCCGACCTCATCCTTCTGGACCCTGGCGCCCCCAACCTCATCCCCTGCCACGACGCCGCCAACAACATCGCCTATGCCGCCCACGGCAGCAACGTCCTTCTGAATATGTGCCGGGGAAAAGTCATATATGAAAAGGGAGAATTTCTCACCATCGACGCGGACAAGGTCCGCTCCGAGGTGAGGGAATACGCCGTGCCCCATCTTTTTGATGGCCCCAGCGGCAAATAACCCGGAAAGGCTGTGACAAAATTTGTCTCAAGAGCAGAATGTTCATAAGAGCAAAAGCACCTTCTTCGGCGGGGCGGCCATTCTGGCGGCTAGCGCCATTCTGGTGAAGATCATTGGCGCCATCTACCGCATCCCTCTGGGAAACATCCTCCCCGACGAGGTGATGGGGGATTACAACAGCGCCTATAACATCTATAACTTTTTCCTCACCATCTCCACCGCCGGCCTTCCCGTGGCCCTTAGCAAGACCATCTCGGAGGCCAACGCCCTGGGCCGTCACAACCAGGTGGAGCGCACCTTCCAGGTGGCCCTTTTCACCTTCCTCGCCCTGGGCCTTGCCAGCTTCTTCTGTATGACTGTCCTGGCCGTCCCTCTGGCCGACATCGCCATCAGCAACCCCAAGGCGGTCTACTGCATCATGGCCCTGGCCCCGTCGGTGCTGTGTGTGTGCATCATGTCCGCCTTTCGGGGCTATTTTCAGGGCCACTTCAACATGATGCCCACCGGAGTGAGCCAGATCATTGAGGCGGGCTCCAAGCTGCTGGTGGGCCTCGCCCTGGCCATGTTCTGCATGAAGAAGTTTGGCGAACAGTTTGGCTCGGTGGGCGCCATCATCGGCGTCTCCTTCGGAAGCATCGTGGCCCTTCTCTTCATCGTTTTCCTTTTCCTGAAGAACCGGGTCCGCTCCCGCCGCAAGTGGGACCAGGAGGCCGACCGGCCCGACCCTCCCGGAGTGATCCTGTCCAACCTTCTGAAGCTGGCCATCCCCATCACCCTGGGCTCCGCCGCCACCTCCATTGTCACATTGATCGACACCAAGCTGGTTATGAGCCAGCTCACCGATATTTTCCAGAAGGTGGACGGCCTTCTCCTGAACCCCGACGGCACCGGCCCTGCCCTGGACGCCGCCCGGAACCTCTACGGCATCTACTCCAAGACCATGTCCATCTACAACCTGCCCTTCTCCATGATGGTCCCCCTCACCGCCTGCATCATTCCCGCCGTGTCGGCGGCTCTTGCCCGGCGGAACCGGCGGGAAGCCCAGAAAGTCAGCGAATCCGCCCTCCGGGTGGGCCTTCTGCTGGCCCTTCCCATGGGTCTGGGCCTCTGTGCCCTGGGCGGGCCTATCATGGGCCTCCTCTTCCCCAAAATTGACACCGCCGTGGCCGGCCCCCTTCTCTCGGTGTTGGGCGTCGCTTCGGTCTTTGTGGCCCTCCAGCTTCTCTGTAACTCCATCCTCCAGGCCAACGGCATGGTGAACCTGCCCATCCTGGCCGTCGTCATCGGCGGTATCGTGAAGATTTTGGTAAACTATACCTTGGTGGGCAATCCGGATATCCGTATCAACGGAGCCCCAGTGGGCACCCTCTGCTGCTTTGCGGTGGTGGACCTTTTGGAGGTCTTCATCATCCGCCGGGCCATCCCCCGTCCCCCCAGCTTTTTAAGGGCCATCCTTAAGCCTCTCATTGCCTCGGCGGTCATGGCGGGAGCCGCCTGGGCCTCCTACGGCCTGCTCACCGGACCCCTTCATCTCAGCAGCCGCCTGTCCACCGTAGGAGCCATCGGTGTGGGCGTGATTGTGTACCTTATCTTGGTTCTCAGCCTTCGCGCTATCTCCAAAGATGACCTCGCCCTCATGCCCAAAGGGGACAAAATCGCCAAAATCCTGAAAATTCAATGATTTTTTTGAAAAAAGTACTTGATATGAGAGGTAAAATATGATAGATTTTGTAAAGAAAGATTCCTACGGCCTCAAGGACTTGGAAACCATTGTCTCCATCCTCCGTGCCCCGGGGGGCTGTCCCTGGGATGCGGAGCAGACCCACGAGAGCATCCGCCGGGATCTTTTGGAGGAAAGCTGCGAGGTCATCGAGGCCATCAACGACCGGGACCCCGCCCATCTGCGGGAGGAGCTGGGAGACCTGCTTCTTCAGGTCTACATGCACGCCGAGATGGAGAAAGAGCAGGGCCGCTTCACCGTGGACGACGTGGCCGACGGCATCTGCAAAAAGCTCATCTTCCGCCACCCCCATGTCTTCGGGGACGTACAGGTGGCAAACAGTGACGAGGTCCTGGTGAATTGGGACGAGCTGAAGCGGGAGGAAAAGTCCCAGCAGACCTACACCGACACCCTCACCGCCGTGGCCAAGTCCCTCCCCGCCCTCTGGCGGGCCGAGAAGGTGCAGAAAAAGGCGAAAAAGGCCGGTTTTGACTGGTCTGACGCCGCCGGTGCGGTGGACAAGCTTTCCGAGGAGCTGGACGAGCTCAAAGAGGCCATCGCCCAGGGCACCAACGTACAGGAGGAGCTGGGCGATCTGCTTTTCGCGGCGGTGAATGTCTCCCGCTTTGTCAACGCCGACCCGGAGGAGACCCTCAACGCCGCCACCGGGAAATTCATCTCCCGCTTCGCCAAAGTGGAGCAAATGGCCCTTGCCCAGGGCAAGGACATGGCCCAAATGAGCCTTTCCGAACTGGACAAGCTCTGGGAGGATGCAAAACGGACTTAATGGCGTATGCGCCTTAAGTATATAACACAAGGCGGCTTGCCGCCGAGAAAAAACAGGAGGAAACACCCATGAATAAAGCTGAACTCATCAATGCCACTGCCGAAAAGGCCGGCCTGTCCAAGAAGGACACCGAAACCGCTATCAACGCCGCTATCGACGCTATCTCCGCCGCTCTGGCCCAGGGCGACAAGGTCCAGCTGGTCGGCTTTGGTTCTTTTGAGGTCCGTGCCCGCGCTGCCCGCACCGGCCGCAACCCCAAGACCAAGGAGACCATCAAGATCCCCGCTTCCAAGGTTCCCGCTTTCAAGCCCGGCAAGGCTCTGAAGGACGCCGTGTCCAAGTAAGTCAAACGCTTACTGTTTGAGAACGGCCCCGGTTTCCGGGGCCGCTCTTTTTTCTTTTCTTTTCCCCCGCTTTGATGTATAATGGGGTATCAAATCTTTGACCCGGAGGTTTTCCCATGCGTCTTGACAAATGGTTAAAAAATTCCCGTCTTATCAAACGGCGCACCATCGCCAACGAGGCCTGCGATGCCGGCAAAGTCACCGCCAATGGCCGGACGGTGAAGGCTTCCTATGAAGTCAAGCCCGGGGACGTGCTGGCCCTCACCTTCGGGGAGCGGACCACCACCGTCAAGGTCCTTTCCGTTCAGGAGATCGTGGGCAAAGCGGACGCGGCGGGGATGTACGAGGAGATTCGCTGACCCCCCCCGTTTTTCAACCCAATTATAAAGGAGGCTCCCATCATGCAGGACAATTCCAAGATCATTCTGGACGTAGACACCGGTACCGACGACGCCATGGCTATCATTTTAGCCATGCGGGCCCTGAAAGATCGCCTCATGGCCATCACCGTCACCCACGGCAACCAGCCCCTCCCCTGTACCCTGGAAAATACCCTCCGGGTGGTGGAGCTCATGGGAGGCGGGGTCCCCGTCTACGGCGGCATGGGCGTCCCCATGGTCCAGGACCTGATGCCCGGCCGCTTCGGCTTCCAGCGCCACCAGCGCTACACCCAGGATATCGACGGCAAGCCCGTCAGCGTCCACGACCCCTACCTCCCCCTGCCCGAGGCCACCCTCAAGCCGGAGCCCCAGCACGCCGTCAGCTTCCTGGTGGAGACCCTCCGCAATGCAAAGGAGCCCATCACCATCGTGGCGGTGGGTCCTGCTTCCAACCTGGGCATGGCCCTGCGGATGGACCCCGACATCGACAAAAGCATCAAGCAGATCATCATCATGGGGGGCGGCGACCGGGATGTGAACATCACCTCCGCCGCCGAGATGAACTTCTATAAGGACCCCGAGGCCGCCCACATCATGGTCCACGCCCGCTGTCCCATCGTCATCTTCCCCCTGGACGCCACCACCTCCATCGTCTTCCGGGAGGAGGACGCCGGGAAGATCAGGGCCCTCAACCACCCCTGGACCGACTTCTACGCCGACCTGCTGCTCCACTTCATCGAGCGTCTCCGCCTCCTGGGCATCGCCTACAAGGACGACCCCAACGACTTCGCCATGGCGATGCACGACGTGTTCTGCATCCTCTACCTGCTGGATCCCTCCTTTGTGGTGGATATCCGCCGCAGGAACGTGGACGTGGACTTCGGCGGCAACTTCTGCGATGGCCGCATGGTGGTGGAAAGCCGGGTCTACATCCCTCTGGAAGGGGACGTGCAGGTGGTCTACCAGCTGGACAAGGACAAGGCTATGTCCATGCTGCTGGACATCCTGGCCTGAGCCCCGCGCTCAAATTAAAAAGTCCGCTGCCCTTACGGGCAGCGGACTTTCCTCTTTTCACAGTCCCGGATATGGGACTCAGTCACAAAACTGTAACAAAACTTTTTCCCCTGGATGTATGGAAACGTACAACACCTGGGGGTGTTTTCCCTATCTGTGGAGGGAGTTTTATTTCTCTGCGGCGTAAGCGGCAGCCTGGGTGCCCGCCTGCTTGCCAAAGACCATACAGCCGGTATTCTGGATACCGCCGAAGGTGGTGTGGCCGCAGATGTTGGCGTTACCCACCATCTCGCCCGCCTGGTAGAGGCCGGGGATGACTTCGCCTGCCTCGTTGAGGAGCTGGCACTTGTCGTTCATCCAGGCGCCGCCCGAGGTGATCATCACGTAGGGGATGGTCCGGATGATATAGTAGGGGCCCGTCTCAAACTTCTTCATCTCCCGGGTCCGGCCAAAGTCGGCGTCCTCCCCGGCGTCCACGAAGCCGTTGTACCGCTCCACGGTGGCCTCCAGCCCGTCAGCGTCGATGCCGGCCAGCTGAGCCACCTCAGCTAGGGTGTCGGCCTTGAAGACCTCCTGGCCGCTCTCCACGGCCTTGTCCCACTTGCTCCAATCCTTGTCGCCGGAGAAGATGGGCATCTCCTTCCCATGAAGCTCGTCCACCATGGCCTGGTCGAACATGATGTAAACGGTGTTGTCCCCCTTCTTCCACCAGGAGGTGATCTCGTCGTAGTCAGACCCGTCCTCAGCACCCAGCTCATCCACGAACCGCTGGCCGTCCTTGTTGATGAAGATCATGTAGGGGAAGTCCTTTACCCGGACGCTCATGGTCTTGACAAAGTTGTCCCCATCCCGCACACCGCCGGCGTAGGTGGAGCAGTAATCCATGTTCTTCAGCACGCCACCGGCCTGCAGGGCGAAACGGAAGCCGTCGCCGGTACAGAACTCGGGGCTGGTAGTCAGGCAGTTCTGGAAGTTATACTTGTGCAAAAGCTCCTCGCTGTGGCCGTACCCGCCGGCGCACATGACGGTGGCAGGAGCCCGGAACTCCAAGGCGGAGCCGTCCTCAGCCTGGGCCTTCACGCCCACCACGGCATTGCCATCCATAATGAGCTCGGTAGCCGCGGTATTGTAGAGGATGGCGACCTTGCCCGCCTCCATCTGCTCAGTGAGCAGCTTGCCCACCGCCTCAATGTAGGTGGAGATCTTGCCCGAGCTGTATACACGGGCCACGTTCATGGGCTCGTAGAGGCTGGGCATCCGGGGCACCCGGTCGCCCAGGTCCACTCCCAGGCTGTCCAGCCAGTCCACCGCCTCACCGGAGTGGCGGGCATAGTACCAGGTAAGCTCTTCATTATAATTCTCGCTGCCGCCGTTGTCGGCGTTCCGCTTCTCGATCTCCTCCACCATCAGCTCAGGGGTATCCTCGATACCGGCTTCCTTCTGCATCTTGGTGCCCGCGCCCGAGAGGGTGGATCCGCCCACATTGGCAGAGCCGCCCCACTTGCCCGTCTTCTCCAGCACCACCACGTTGGCCCCCGCCTCGGCGGCAGCCAGAGCGGTGTTCATTCCGGCAAAGCCGCAGCCGATGACGATGACGTCAGGGCTTTCAAAGGGAAGCTCCACGCTGGCCGTGTCATCCTCCACCACGGGCTCCGCCTCCCCCCGGGCCACAGCCAGAGCATTGGCAACGGCCTCCTTGATGGCCTCAGAGGTCAGGGTAGCGCCTGCCACAGCCTCCACCTCAGCGGAGTTGGCCTCCTGAATGGCGGCGGGGATCTTCTCGATGGCAGGATCGGAAATGCCCGGGGTCTCCCCGTGCTTGGTCACATTGACCTCCGTGATGGCATTGGCGTCCACAGTGACTTCCACCGTCACCTTACCGCCCATGCCCTTTTCGGAAATTCCCACATAGGTGCCGGGGGTGTAGATCCCGGCCTCCGGGCTCTCCTTCCCCTCCTTGTTTCCGCAGGCGCCCAGACTCAGGCACATAGCCACAGCCAGGGCAAGGGACAAAACTCTCTTTTTCATTTTTTCTCCTCCTTTTTATTTTTTGGAACCATTGATACTGACAGGAAGAGTATAGCATCTGCGGATATATTATACAAGTGTTTTTTTCGTATTATTTTCTTTTTATTTTAACCGTTTTTTAACATTTTTCCTTTCTATGGCCTGAAAATGCCGGGAGTTTTGAAACTCCCGGCACTTTTCCTTCGCTTTATACCATCAGTTCGCATACCAGTTTTGTATATTCCGCCGTATCCTCCACCGGGATCCCCGCGATAATGAGAGCCTGGTCGTAGAGCAGTTCGGCGTACTTCCTGGCCTTCTCCGGCTCCTGGGCCACCGCCCGGGCCAAAGCCCCGTACACCGGGCTGTCGGCGTTGAGCTCCAGCACCCGCTGGGCCTTCATGCCCGCCATGCCGCCCTCCACCCGCTGGAAGTACTTTTCCATCTCCAGGCTCATGGGCCCGTCGGTGGTAAGGCACACCGCCCCGGACTTCAGCACCTTGGAGATGCGCACGTCAAAGACCTTGTCCCCCAACGCTTCCTTCACAAAGTCCAGCACGGGCTTGTTGGCCTCCGCCTTCTTCTCCGCGTCGGCCTTCTCCTCCTCGCTCTCGGGGAGGGCGTCGGCGGAAGCGGCGTCCTTGAAGGGCTTGTCCATATACTGCATAAGGGTCTGGGCCACGAACTCATCCACCTCGTCGGTGAAGTAAAGGATCTCATACCCCTTGTCCAGCACCCGCTCGGCCTGGGGCAGAGCCTTGGCCATCTCCACGTTCTCGGCACAGAGGTAGAAGATGCTCTCCTGCCCCTCCTTCATCCGCTCCACGTACTCGCTGAGGGTGGTCAGCTCCTCCCCATTGGAGGAGGGAAACAGCAGCAGGTCCTGCAAGACCTCCTTCTTGGCCCCGTAGCCGTTCACTGTGCCGTACTTGAGCTGCCGGGCAAAGCCCTTCCAGAACTTCAGGTACTTTTCCCGGTCCTCCTTCTGGAGCTTCAGAAGCTCGGCCTTCACCTTCTTCTCCACGTTGTTTTCGATGATGTGGAGGGCCCGGGTGTGCTGCAAGGTCTCCCGGGAGATGTTGAGGGGCAGGTCGGCGGAGTCCACCACGCCCTTCACGAAGGAGAAGTGGTCGGGCACCACCTCCGGGCACTTGTCCATGATAAGCACCCCGGAGGAGTAGAGCTGCAAGCCCTTCTCATAGTCCTTGGAGTAGTAGTCATAGGGGGCGTGGGCGGGAATGAAGAGCATGGCCTTATACTCCATCTGGCCCTCGGCGGCGGTGTGGATGACCGCCAGCGGCTCCTCCCAGTCCCCGAACTTCTCCCGGTAGAACTGGTCGTACTCCTCCTTCTTCACCTTGCTCTTCTGCCGCTGCCACAGGGGCACCATGGAGTTTAAGGTCTCCCACTCCCGCACCGTCTCATACTCGGGCTGGTAATCCTCCCCGGCGTCCGCGGGCTTGTCCTTCATTTTGCTGTGCTCCATCTCCATGCGGATGGGGGTGTGGACGTAGTCGGAATACTTTTTCACAAGGCCCTGGATGCGGTAAGGCTCCAAAAACTCGCTGTAGTTGTCCTCCTCCGTGTCCGGCTTCAGGTGGAGGATGACCTCGGTGCCCAGGCTGGCCTTGTCGCAGGGCTCCACGGTGTAGCCGTCGGCCCCATTGCTCTCCCACTGCCAGCTTTCATCGGCGCCGTAGGCTTTGGACCGGACGGTGACCTTGTCCGCCACCATGAAGGCGGAGTAGAAGCCCACGCCGAACTGGCCGATGATGTCGATATTTTTGGCGCCCTTCTCCGCCTTGTCCATCTCCTGCTTGAACTGCAAGGAGCCGCTCTTGGCGATGGTGCCCAGGTTCTGTTCCAGCTCCTCCTTCGTCATGCCGATGCCGTTGTCCGAGATGGTGAGGGTCCGGTTTTCCCGGTCCGGGACGATGGTGATCTGGAAGTCCTTCCGCTTGATGCCGATCTTGTCGTCGGTAAGGGCCTTGTAGCTGAGCTTGTCCACCGCGTCGCTGGCGTTGGACAAAAGCTCCCGGAGAAAGATCTCCCGGTTGGTGTAGATGGAGTTGATCATCAGGTCCAACAGCCGCTTCGATTCCGCCTTAAATTGCTTCTTCGCCATGGTAACGTTCCTCCGTATATTCCAAATTTTCATATAAACGAGATATTAGCACTCCCAAAACCGGAGTGCTAATATATGATAGCCCATTCTCTCCCATTTTTCAATAGGGTTCAAAAATTGTTTACAATTTGGGGCGCAGTCAACACAAATTTTCGATAGAGCCATTCAGTCGTCAAAATCCTCCCGGTAGCAGAATAGCGCGTCACTCATATCTGTTTCCAACTCATCCCACGCTCCACCGGGAACCGTGACTCTGTATTGGTTTGGTAGCCCCTGTGAGCCAGTAATTACAGATTGACCGGTAGTGACACAAAAAACTTTGCCTTGTTCTTCTATCTCATAAGAACTGAATTCTTCCATCTCTGTCAGTCGAACTACTCGCCCCGATTCACCAAAAACCCAATCTAAAAATAGAAAACCAGCTTGTTTCCCCTTCTATATCGTAATCGGTGTATTCCACCAAAAAATCTCCTTCATAGGGAGTCACTTTCACCACAACAATAGAATACCCCGGTGTTCCCCTTCCTCCGGTGTAATAAGCTCGCACCGCTTCCTCAGTGATAGGCAGCGTATCGAAAAACACGCCTTCCTTCGTCGGTTCCGGCGTAGCCGTCACCTCTTGAGTCGCCGTAGGGGCGGGTTCCAAACCCGCCCGATCTCCGCACCCCGCCAGCAGGCACAGACCCAAAGTAAAAGCAAGAAGTCGCTTTTTCATCCAAATCATCTCTTTATGCCCTCATTTTACCTCTGCCAATCTCCAAAGCCCTTACATTCCGTTTACAGTCCGGCTACAAAGCGGAAACAAATTGCGGCAATGTGACGATTCAAATTGCGCTTTTTGGAAAAATAGCCTATAATAGGTTTTGAATAACCTAACTTTCAACCGAAAGGATGATTCCATGCTTCTCCGACTTTTAGCCGTGGGCGATATTGTGGGCGAAGGGGGCCTCAACTACCTCAGCGACCACCTCCGCTCCCTCAAGCAGCTCAAAAACGTGGACTTCACCGTGGTGAACGGGGAGAACGCCTCCGGGGTGGGCATCACCCCCAAGCAGGCCCAGTTCATTCTGGACGCCGGGGCCGACGTCATCACCCTGGGCAACCACACCTGGAACAAGCTCCAAATCACCGACTTCTTAGACGACTGCCCCTACATTCTCCGCCCCGCCAACTATACGAGCCGTGTCCCCGGCCGGGGCTTCGGGGTCTTTGACGGCCCCCGAGGGCTGCGCATTGGGGTGATGAACCTCATTGGCCGCACCGAGATGGACGCCAACTTTGACAGCCCCTTCGCGGTAGCTGACAAGGCCCTCCGGGAAACCCCCGCCGACCTGTGGTTTGTGGACTTCCACGCCGAGGCCACCAGCGAGAAGGGGGCCATGGGCTACTATCTGGATGGGCGCATCCAGGCCCTCTGGGGCACCCACACCCACGTGCCTACCGCCGATACCCAGATTCTCCCAAAAGGCACCGGCTTTGTCACCGACCTGGGCATGACGGGGCCTTACCAGTCGGTCATCGGCATCAAACCAGAGCAGTCGGTGAACCGCTTCCTGGGCGGCCTTCCCCGCCGCTATGAGGAGGCCCCCGGCCCCTGCAAGCTGAACAGCGTCCTTTTCACCCTGGACACCGACGCCAAAAAATGCGTCGCCGTGGAGCGGGTGGACCTTCAGGACTGAAAGGAGAGCCCCTATGCTTCACATCCTCCACGCCGCGGACCTTCATCTGGACGCCCCCTTTGCCGCTTTGTCGGCGGAGCAGGCCAGAGAGCGCCGGGCCGAACAGCGGCTTTTATTGGACAAGCTGGCCGACGCCGCCATCGAGCGGGGGGCCGATCTGGTCCTTCTCTCCGGGGACCTTCTGGACTCGGCCCAGACCTACCGGGAGACCGCCCAGGCCCTGGCGGAGGCCCTGGGCCGCATCCCCGCCCCGGTGGCCATCGCCCCCGGCAACCACGACTTTTATTCCCCCTCCTCCCTCTACGCCGCCCCCATCTGGCCCCGGAACGTGACCGTTTTCCGGGACAGCCGGGTTCAGAAGCTGGAGCTGGAGAACTGCACCCTCTACGGCTGCGCCTTCACCGGCCCCTTCCGGGACGATTCCCCTCTTCAGGGCTTCCGGGCGGAGCCTTCAGGCAAGCCTGCCCTCATGGTCTGCCACGGGGATGTGGACAGCAAGAGCCGCTACGGCCCCATCTCCAGGGAGGACATCGCTCAGAGCGGCCTTACCTATCTGGCTCTGGGCCACATTCATGCCTGCTCCGACCTTCAGAGGGAGGGCAATACTTATTGGGCCTACCCCGGCTGTACCGAGGGCCGGGGCTTTGACGAAACAGGGGGCAAGGGCGCCCTCTGGGTCACCGTCGGCGACGACGGCTCCGTCACGGCGGAGCTTCTTCCCCTCAGCAGCCGCCGGTACGAGATCATGGAGTGTGACCTCACGGGAAAAGAGCCCCTCGCCGCCGTCCGGGAGGTCCTGAGCCGGGGAAGCGGGCGGGATATCTGCCGGCTCATCCTCACCGGAGAAGCCCGGGCGCTGGACCTTCCCGCCCTCAGCCGAGCCGTGGAGGGCCTGCGCTGGGCCCTCACCCTCCGGGACCACACCCGGGTGCCCCGGGACCTCTGGGCCCGGGAGGGGGAGGACAGCTTAACAGGGCTCTTTCTCCGGGGAATGCGGCAGAAGATCGAGCTGGCCTCTGACGAGGAACGGCCCACCCTGGAAAAAGCCGTCCGCTTCGGCCTGGCCGCACTGGAAAACGGGGAGGATACGCCATGAAGATCAAAGAAATGACCGCCACCTTCGGCAATCTCCATAAGGCCACCCTCCGGCCCGGGTCGGGCTTCACCCTCCTCTCCGCCCCCAACGAGTCGGGGAAATCCACCTGGGCGGCTTTCCTCCGGGCCATGCTCTATGGCTTCCCCGCCCGGGACCGGAACAAGGAGGGCTACATCGCCGAGAAAAACCGCTATCAGCCCTGGTCGGGAGCCCCCATGGAGGGCACCTTGACCCTCACTTGGCAGGGCCGGGACATCACCCTCTACCGTGGCCCCAAGGGCTCCACCCCCTGGGGGACCTTCACCGCCGTCTACACCGCCACGGGAGAGGCCGTCCCCGGCCTTACGGCGGAAACCTGCGGGGAGACCCTGCTGGGGGTCTCACGGGAGGTCTTTGAGCGCACCGCCTTTGTGGGTCAGGGAGAAGCCGCCCTCTCCCCCAGCGGAGACCTGGAGCAGCGGGTGGCGGCATTGGCCACCTCCGGAGAGGAGGAGGTCTCCTTCTCCCGGGTGGAGCGCCGCTTAAAGGACTGGCTGAACCGGCGGAAAGCCAATGCACGCTATGGTTTGATCCCCGAGCTGGAGGGGGAGCTTGCCCAGGCGGAGGAGGCCATCGCCCGGCAGGGCACGCTGCTCCGCCGGAGCCAGGAGGCCCTGTTGGAGAAGGAAGCTCTGGAGGGGAAAAAGGCCGAGCTGGAGGAGCAGCTTCGCTCCCACGCCGCCGCCAACGCCGCCCGGCAGACAGAGCGGCGGAAGCAGGCCCAGGAGGATTACGACGCCGCCCAGGCCGAGCTGGACGCCGCCCAGCAAGCCGTCCAGGCCCTCCCCGACGCCGAGACCCTGCGCAGCGCCCAGGGGGATCTCAAATACCTCAACACCCTCACCGCCAACCTGCGGCAGGCCGATCAGGAGGCCCCCCAGGCCCTGGCCCTGGCCCGCCAGGCCGAGGAGGCGGCGGACACCGATCCCTACTTTGGGGGCAAGATCCCGCCCCAGGTGGCTGTTCTGGTCCAGCAGGATCACAGTGAGGCCCAGCGGCTGGAAAAGAAACCGTCGCCGGCTCTCTGGCTTTTTCTGGGGGCCCTGATCGGCGCCGTCCCCGGGATCATCACATTCCTGCTCCACCCGGATCCTCTGGTTCACTGGATGGTGACCATGGAGCTTTGGGGCAAAGGCGAGCTTTCCACGGTTTGCGTCGTAGGCTTCGGCATGTTTCTCAAATGGCTCATCCTTCCGGGGGCCCTGATGGGGCTGATCCTGGCCGGAATCATCTTCCTCCTTCGCCGTCACAGCCGGAAAAAGGCCTTGGCGGCTCTGCTGGACAAGTATGACGTCCAGAACCCCGACGACATTCTCACCCGGGCTGCCGACTACAACAGGAAGGTGGAAGCCGCCCAGGAGCTTCGCCGGAAGTACGAGGCGGTGGAAACCGAGCGGGACAAGCTGGCCGCCCAGAAGGAGGAGCTGACGAACCAGCTCTTTGACCTGATCCGGCCCTTCGCCCCTGACGCCGCCAGCCTGTTTACCGTCTCGGCCGCTCTCACCCGGGCTTTGCAGCAGGAGGAGCGGTTCAAGCTGGCCCAGGCCAGGGCGGAGGCCGCCCGGAAGCTGCTCACCGCCCTGCCCACTCCCGAGCCCGCCCATGTGGGCCCCATTACCCTCACCGCCCCCCAGGGGGACCCCACCACCCTGGCCGCCCAGCTCAGTGCCGTCAGCGGAGAGCTGGACCGGGCCGCCGCCGAGTGGGCCCGGCTGGAGGGAGAGCTCCACTCTCTGGGAGACCCGGCTGGGTGGGAGGCCCAGCGGGGCGCCCTTTTGGAAGAACTGGAGAAGCGGCGGGGAGAGTATGACGCCATCGCCGCCGCCATGGACGTGCTGAAGGAGGCCGATTCCCTCCTCCGGGAGCGGTTCTCCCCCGCCGTCAACGAGCGGGCAGGCCATTACCTGAGCCTTCTCACCGGGGGCAGGTATGACAAGGCCGCCCTCACCCGGCAGTTCCAGGCCCTGGCCCAGGAAAGGGGCGAGGCCGTCCCCCGGCAGGACCTGAGCCTTTCCGGCGGCACCGCTCAGCAGCTCTACCTGGCGGTGCGGCTTGCCATGTGTGAGCTGGCCTTGCCCCAGTCCGAGCCCTGCCCCATCCTGCTGGACGATGTGCTGGACCCCTTTGACGACGAACGGGCCAGGCTGGCTTTGGACTGCCTTCTGGAGGTGGCCCAGACCCGGCAGGTCCTCCTTTTCACCTGCCACAGCCGGGAGAAGGCCATGCTGGAGGGGAGCACTTACACTGCTTTGGAGGCTTAAACACATGAACGCTACTGCAAAACCGCTGCCCAAATGGCGGCGCCGGCTTCCGCTCCTTATTCCGACCTTTCTCCTGTTGCTGACCGTTGGCTTCGCTTTCTCCTTTCACTTTTACGGGATCGTGGGCGTGTCCATGGCCCCTGCGCTTCAGGACGGAGACATGGTTTTGGTCCAAACTGCCCTCTACACGCCCAAGCAGGGGGATATCGTAGTCTTTTGCAAGCCCAGCTTTCTCAATGACACTATGGTCAAACGGGTCATTGCAGTGGGTGGTCAACACGTGAAAATCGACTATGAGGCGGGGCTTGTCTATGTGGACGGGGCGGCTCTGGAGGAGCCCTATGTGGCCGAAGCCATGGTCGATGTGTTGGACCCTCTGGAAACCAATCTGGACGTGACGGTTCCCCAGGGAGCGGTTTTTTTGATGGGAGACAACCGAAACCACTCTTCAGACAGCCGGGACGAGCGGTTGGGGCCGGTGGAGCTGGAATACATCAAGGGCAAGGCTTTCTATATCCTCTCCCCCGCCGAACGGTCCGGGCCGGTGTCTTGAAAACACCGCTTCCATAATAGTGAAAACACCCCCTGCGGATTGTATGTTTCCATGCAACTGTAACAAAAAATGTAATAAACTTTTTTCTTTTTCTGCCCCATAAACGGTACAGTTGCATTTTTCTGCCCTTTGGGCTATAATACTATAATCACAAATTTCTCAGGAGTTGATCCCATGGCGGAAGAAACCATGCTTTCCCCCGAAAATCAGGAACCGGAGCAGAAGGCCGAAGAGAAGGGCTCCTTCAAACTGGACCTTTTCTTCTGGATGCAGGCCCTCATTGGCGCGCTGGTGTTTCTCATCCTCACCTTTACTTTGGTGGGCCGGGTCATCGGGGTGGTGGGAGGCTCCATGCTGTCCACCCTCCACGAGGGAGACCTGCTGCTGCTCCAATCCGTGGGCTATACCCCCAAGCAGGGGGACGTGGTGGTGCTGCGGAAGTCCTCCTTTATGACCGAACCCATTGTCAAGCGGGTCATTGCCGTGGCCGGGCAGCACGTCCAGGTAGACTATGCCACGGGTCAGGTCTATGTGGACGGTGAGGCCCTGGACGAGCCCTACATCAACGAGGTGATGGTGGACCCCCTGGATCCGCTGGAAACTGTGCTGGACGTGACGGTGCCTGAGGGCTCCATCTACGTCATGGGGGACAACCGGAACCACTCCTCGGACAGCCGGGACGAGCGGCTGGGCACGGTGGATACCCGGTATGTGCTGGGCCGCGCCCTTTGGATCCTCACCCCCTTTGACCACTTCGGGGCCATCGAGTGAGGAGGGGCCTATGGTGACAGCCACAAATGAGAGGGGCGGGTATCTCACCCGCCTTTCCGACGGCAAGCACGTCTGGACGGCCGACGTGCCTCGGGACCGGGACGGCACGGACGCCGGCCCCACCCCTACAGACCTTCTTCTCTCCGCCTACGCCGCCTGCATCAACATCACCGCCCGGATGCTGCTGGATGAGGGGAACTACCCCTATAAGAAGGTGGAAACCCGGGTGGAGCTGGAGCGGACGGCGGAGGGTAAGGCCCGTTTCTATTTCCACACGGACATTGAGGGGGATATCTCTGAATCGGACAAGGCCGCCCTGTTGAAGCGGGTGGAACGGTGCCCGGTGTGCAAGCTATTGGCGGCGGAGAAGGAGTTTCTGCCCCTGGAGTGAAAAAGAGCATAAAAAGAGACGGCCCGGAGGGGGCCGTCTCTTTTTATGTCCTATGTTACTTCGTCTCGATGAAGATGCCCTTCTCGGCGGACCAGTCTACCTTAAAGCCCAGGGCCGTCCCCAGGTCACGGAGCTTATAGTAGGTGTAGGCCCCGCCCTTGTCGTCCTTGAGGACGATGGCCTCCAGGGCCGCCTGGCTACCGTTGATGTTGGTGGCGGCGGTGGCGTTTTCATAGCCCCGGTCGCCGGAGAAGGGGGTATTCATCTCCGAGCCGTTGGGGGTGTATGCCTTGCCCGTCTCGATGTTCACAGCCCCGTTCCAGCCCACCTGGAACTGGACGGAAGTCCCGTTCAGGATGGAGGCCATGTCCCGGAGCTTGATGTAGTTGGTAAGGTTTCCCTTGGCGTCCTTTAGGGCGTAGCACTGGAACTCCACGGCCTTGCCGTCCACCAGCACCTTCTGGGTGGAGGCGTAGGCGGTGTTAGTGGGCTGAACAGGGGTTACAGGCTGGGTGGGGATCGCCGGCTGGGTGGGGGCAACATAGTCAGTGGTGATGCGGATGAAGTCATAGCGGCCGGTGTCCCGATTGCGCAGGATTGCGCAGACCTCCTCCCCGCCATTCTGCAGGGTGTTCTTCA